>QIAS01000281.1 GCA_003225615.1 Acidobacteriota bacterium
CTCCAGCCAAGCGCAGCGAAGTCGGTCGCCACTACACCACTTTGCGCTGCGTGCCCCGCCTGAAACGCCTTCATGAAAGTTCCGAAGTTTTCTCGCAGGCCGGCAGAGTGGCTGGCAGCAATGGCAAAGGCGCGTGCGATTTGCTTTACGTCAAAGCCTTTCAGCTTGGCGCAAGCAGCCGTGCTGCCGAACACGCCGATGGTACCGGTAGAATGAAATCCGTCCTCGTAATGGCGCGGCGCAATCGCCTCCGCGATCTTGCATTCCACCTCCACACCGACGTGATAAGCGAGCAGCAAGTCCTTTCCACTCTTGCCATCCACTTCCGCTGTCGCTATAGCTGCGGGGAGAACGCAAACCGTCGGGTGCACCAGTAATCCGTAAACGCGATCTTTGGCAACTGCGAGCTGGGTATCGTCAAAATCGTCAACGTGGATGGCCACGCCGTTGGCAAATGCGGCAAAGCGAGCAGGGAACTTTGCCGCAGAGCCCATCACGGTAGCGCCTCGGTTCTGGACTCCCAGCCCATTTACATATTGTTGGATCAGGCCCGCTGTTTCCGCTTTGGAGCCGCTGAGCGCAAGCCCCAGGCCGTCAAGAATTGACTTCTTGCCCAATTCCATGACGTCGGAGGGTATGCCGGAGTATTGGGTATCAACGACAAAACGGGCCACGTAAGCAGTCAGATCTTTAACCTGTGGAAATGCTGCTTCGGGACATGCTTGTTTGCTTTCCGCGGCGAAAGCCGATTCAGACCTTCCAAAAATTCCGGCCGCAGCTCCCGCAGCGCCGGCAGATCTCAAGAAATCGCGTCTTTTCATATTTGTTCACCGCGACTACTTACTTAAGTTCGTTCTTGAAAACTTGGCCGCCCTTCATAACAAATTTCACTCGCTCCAGTTCGGTGATGTCGGCAAGCGGATCACCCGTCACTGCTACGAGGTCGGCATACTTGCCCGGTTCAAACGAGCCCACCCGGTCCTGCCAGCCCATTAATTGCGCCGCATCCGACGTCGCAGCCCGTATCGCCGACGCTGGACTCATACCGAATTTCACCATGTATTCAAATTCTGGCGTCTGCGTTCCATGGGGAAACGGCCCAACTCCCGATCCGAAAGCAATCTTGACGCCCTGCGCCACCGCTTTGCGAAAACTGGGTTCGGAGAACTCCGCCACGCTGTGCCCGCCATACTTCTTCATATCGTGCTCGCGATCGAGTTGGTAATGGTACAGAGTGGGCACCAGGTAAATCCCTTTTTGCACCATTAGCTTGATATCGGTGTCATTTAGATCCACTCCATGCTCGATCGACTCCACGCCGGCATTTACGCAATTGCGCAGCCCCTCGCCCCCAAACGCATGGCAGGAAACTTTGCGGCCTTTTTTGTGGGCTTCGTCCACTATCGCGGCAACTTCCTCCGCCGTGAAAGTAGGGGGGATCACCATCCTTCCGTTTTCGAAGTGGAAATCATAAGCCGCATATATCTTGATGAGATCAGCTCCACGCGCTACCTGCTCACGCACGACTTCCCGTCCAGCCCACGGTGAATCCACTACTTCCAATGCCATCGGAACCGGAACTTCGGGGGAGAAGCCCCGCATGATGAAGCCGCCCGTAGCCTGAATCCCCCGAGTAGCCACTTGCATGCGGGGGCCTTGAACGATGCCGCGATCAATGGCGTTGCGCAGATCAACGTCGCTGTACATCGCGCCTAATGTCTTTAGGTCCCGCAGTGTGGTGAAACCCACAGCCAGGTCTTTCTGAGCATTGGCCAGTGCAGTGAGAGTTCGGTATTGGTAAGACTCGTGCAGAATCTGATTTTCAAAATCAGATCCGTTTCCGAAGACATGCGTATGCGCATCGATCAGACCGGGCAAAACGGTAGCGTGACTGAGGTCGATGACCTCGGCCCCCGCAGGAATCCTCACTCGCTCCGCAGGCCCGACCTCCACGATGCGATCGGCTTTAATCAACAAGACCTGATCGCGGCTTAGCTTGTCGGATTTTCCATCAAAAAGCCGCCCGGCCCGAACCGCAGCCCAGTGTTCCGCCGGCGTGGGTGCTTGAGCAGCGGCAAGCCCGCAAGCCACAAGCATTACAACGATAAGAATTTTCCCGCGCATAGTCGGACCGCAATCCTCGTTACTCAACATTAAGGCCGAATGAAACTTAAATGAAAATTCATTCAGACGGTATTCGGGCTCCGCTCACACTACGAGCAAAATTGTGGATTTCAGCGTTCCTGCTCTTATGGCCACTCCTTGGCGTACGCGCACCCGGCGTGCAAAGAGGGCATTTGCGACCAGGCTATCATCCCGTTTGATGTTCTGCGGCAATGAATTCCCTTCGCAGTCTGCCTCCCCTGCCGTAATCTCACTCGATTCTGAACAAATTTTTACTTCTCGTTCAACTTCACTTCATTTCCAATCCGTATTCTACGCCTCGTATTTGACAATCTCTGGAGGTCGAAGCATGAAGACTATTTTCGCAGGAATACATTGCCTTCTTGTCGCCGCCGTCGTCTCGCTACTTGCCACGCCCGTTGTGGCTGCGGATAGCGACAGCCACCAACCTGACAATGTGCGAAGACTCGCTCCTGGCGGTGACGGGCGTTGGGATTATATTGTCGTCGATCCCGCGACTAATCGCCTCTACATCACGCGCAGCACCCGCGTCATGGTTGTGGACGCAGAATCGGGCAAGACTCTCGCCGAGATCGCCGACACGGCCGGCGTGCACGGCGTTGCGCTCGCTCCCGACCTCGGGGTTGGATTCACCAGTAATGGCAAGGAAAATAAAGTCAGTGTCTTCGACTTGAAAACTTTCAAAGAGCTCAAGAAGATTGAAACCGGTCAAAATCCGGACTCCATCCTCTATCACGCGCCCACTCATCAGGTCTTCGTGTTCAACGGCACCAGCCATGACGCCACGGTGATTGACGCTGCCAAGCAGTCCGTTATAGCTACAATCCCGCTTGCCGGCAGACCGGAATTTAGTGTGGCGGACGATAGCGGCAACATCTATTTCAATATCGAAGACAAGAATTCTCTTGGAGTCATTGATGCCGCCCAGCGGAAAGTGAAGAACGTCTGGTCGCTGGGCAATTGCGAAGAGCCTACCGGCCTCGCCGTGGATGTAAAAACACAAACCGCATTCTCCGCCTGTGCCAACAAACAACTGGCGGTTTTCGATTTGAAAAACGGCAAGGTTGTCCAAACCGTTCCCATCGGCGATGACTGTGATGCCGTTGCCTACGATCCCGCAACCGGCAATATCATCGCCTCCAACGGCGAAGGCACGCTCACAATTATTCATAAGGGCGGCAACGGCAAATATGCCGTGAGCAACACGGTTACAACCCAACCGGGATCCAAGACTATGGCCCTCGATGCCGAACATCACCGCGTCTATGTTCCAGCCGCCAAATTTACAGGCAACCCCACGGCCAGGCCCCGGCCACAAATGGTTGCTGGATCCTTCGAAGTCCTGGTCGTTCCTGAATAGTCAGGCCAGT
>QIAS01000282.1:0-3849 GCA_003225615.1 Acidobacteriota bacterium
ATACAGCCTGAGAATTTGCCACTGAAACTGTCGGTTCAATACCTACCCTGAAACTCTGAGGCAATTGAAGGCGGCGGGTGTTCCTGATTCGGTGCTGCTGGCTAATGGTGAAGGCTGCAAGGTGACCCCTCGCGCGCGGTCACCTTGCTTGCTCGCGACTGGTTATCTCATGTTCTTTTGCTCCGTCTTTTGCAGAAATGACACGGTGCGCTGCGCGTCCGCTAGCTGCGTCAGTTCGCCGGGGTCAGTACTGTCATGGCAGATTAGTTCGAGAAGCCGGTCCTCAATTGCCTTCTTGGCGGCTTCCAGTCTTTGGTCAAAAACTTGAGGGTCTAACTCCAAGCAGAAAATGGAAGGTGCCTTAACTGACCCCAATGTGATACCCAAGCAGCCCGCCCCCATGAATCGGGCTGTACAGTAGTTCTTTACTTCTCAGTGGGAAGGAGTGGAGCCGACGATCGGACTTGAACCGATGACCTGCCGATTACGAATCGGCTGCTCTACCAACTGAGCTACGTCGGCTTTGATAGGGTTTTTTCAGTTTAGCACGAGGTGCGTATCCTCTAATCCTGCCTGGCGCGTGCGGCTATCGGCCCTATCGCCGGGGACGATCAACTGTACCCGTTACTTCGAGATGTCTGTCCTGGTGAGAATTACGGCTTGGCCATCTCCATAAATTTGCTGCCAGCCTGGTACGTGAAGCAGGGAGCGTGCGAGAGGCGCGCTCGGAGGAAGAATCACCGACATGATACCCGCGTTATCTAATTGCTGTTTCCATCCTTCCTTGGCCCAGTAAAGCTGCAGGAATTGCTCCATAAAGTTGTCGCCATAAAGGTCGGTGCGTCCATCCACCCAAACGTGGTATTTCGGGTAGAGCCGCCAGATCAGGTATCCGCCCCAGTCGTAGTGGTTCAGCAATGGTACAGGGACGTGCTCGGCGGTGAGAAAGGAGGCCGCTGCCGCGGGAAAAGTTCTGGCCTCGCTCGTCTTGAACTCGCGAACCGTGTGGTAGAGGTGGAGAGCGACGAATGCAAGGACGCTCATCAAAATTAATGCATTGGTGGAGACTAGTCTGGGTGAAGAGTTGGCACGTGGCACCAGCAAACTGTTCGCCCATGGTCGATTCGTAAGCAAATGTTCCAGGCGTTCACTGAGAAGCGGAATTGCAACCAGGGCAAAGATCGGTATGTGGCGGATAGAGTGCAGGGCTGCCCCTGCTGTCACAACGGCTATGAGCCACTGGTGGAAACGAACGCGTTCTTTCGAAAGCGCCAAAGCCACACCGGTAAACAGCACCATCCAGAAAAATAATTGGAATCTAGCGAGATGAAAGTCGGGGGGTCGCCATTCGGAGATATAGCCTTGCAGGGCTCGTGAGCGAAGGGTTTCAATCGGATACCAGTAAAGCCGCGTGCCGCTCGGATTGAACGGAACCAGCATCAGACAAGCGAACAGGACGGCAGTGAGATGCCGCATCCGAGAGACGGCCTGTGCCCGTGAAACCCTCCCAAACGCCCAGTCGAGGGCTGAACCCGCGAAATATAAAACGATCAACCCTATCCCCACCGCGTAGCCGCCATGCAGGTTCACCCATAGCAGGGTAAGAGCGGGAAGCCACCACAATAGTCGCGGATTTAGCTCAGACTGATCCAGAAAAAACAGGAAAAGACTCACCAGAAGCAGGGTTAACATCTGAGGACGCACGCCCCATGTAGGTACAGAAGCCAGTGCGCCCCATGCCGTCATAGCGCCCGCGAGGTATGGACGTCCTGGCGAGCGGCGATAAGCAATCAGGAAAGCTGCAGCGATGATCGCGGCAAAGCCGATTACCAATGCGCCTTTGCCTGCGACACGATACGCAAGATATAAGAAGACCTCCGTGAGCCATTCGTGGGCAATCCAGACTTCACCCCTCCGAGTGTAAGAGAAGGGATCGGTGTGCGGCACGCTTCTTGTTTCAAGGATGAGTTGTCCCGTGCGAAGATGCCACCAGATGTCTGGGTCGGACAGGTCACGGGCAGCCAAAGAGAAGAGTCCCGCCGCCAGAACCACAAGGAACACCCGCCTTGTAGAGAACAAGCGCTCCATCTCGCGCAATCATAACGTGAGCGTGGACACATGTGCGCGAGCGGTACGACCACTTCATAGTTCAATTTGCATTGTTCAATGCACTCAGCAACGAACGGTCAATTTAGAACTGAAGTGTATTCGGAAACTCAGAAGTATCTTTGCGCAAACGAAAAGGCCACCCGGCAACAGGCGGCCTTTTCTTCAAGGGAGAATAGTTCCAACGGAGGCAAATCCGTCAAAACTTTCTGGCGAAATCTTATGAGCCGCAAAAGCAGGGTGTCAAGGAATTTTTCGATAATAAATACCTTTGTTTTCAAGTGGTTAGAAAAAGCATCAACAATCAATGTAAGTGCCTCAACTTGAGACAAAAATCTCACCTGAGGGCGTTAAACTGCTTTGATTGAATAGGTTACCTGCGTGCCGGGGGCTCGTTCAGGCGTTCGCTCAAGTGCAGGGAGATGAATTCCATCTCGTCGGGACGATCGAAAACGCGGTCGGGAAAAAATCGCTTGATGAGAATGCGAAGTCCACCGAATGCAAGTCCGGCAACCAAAGCGAATCCGATGAGAATGAAACATAAAATGATTATGTTCACGAGCAGGTTGGCGAGGTTGTTCTTCTTCGACAAACCAGCGTTCTCGTTCCAGGTCACGTCGGCATCGTAATTGACCGACGCGAGCAGAGACTTCGCATCGCTCGGTGAGAGTGGGCCAGCAGCAATCGCCACGATCGGGCCACTACGCTTCGCGACGAATGGTGCGGAATCCGCGAGGGAAGTGGTGCCTGGCTGTTGCTGCCCGTTTACAGCATGAGCGGCTTCGATCTTGCGCAGATGGTCAGCCGCGATCTGTGGCGTGGGATAGTTGATCAGCATCAATGTGGCTTCCCCGCCCGAACTGTTGTAGTTTCCCAGAACCACTTCCGCTCCGCTGCTGAAATCCACCATCTGCGCCGGAATCGGCCCTCCAATCTTATCCAGCGCGGCTGGACCCACAATGTATTTCGCGGTGTTCTTGATGTACGACTGGTGAGGCAGATAAGCCGGAAGCCCGGGCAGTTTGCCTGCATCGGAAGGCTGCGGGAGGACGCTAGCCAATTCCCGTAGTTCCGCCGCGGACATAGCGCTTAGTTTCTCAAACACCGCGTCCACCAGGACATTACCGCGATAGAACAGAACGCGATTATTCAGGGAAGAAGCCTGGTCTCCAATTTTTTCATTGAGCATCTCGGGTTGCTTGTAGAAGGTGAAAGCGCCATAGGCTCCGCTCGTATCCTGAAAGCGCGCAGTGCGTAAGGTCAGCTTGCGTCCATCGCGCGCGTATGTGCCGGAGGCGAAGTCAGAGAATCCATATTCCTTCAGAATTGGAGCATTTACCGGATCGGCAAACGTCGGATCCTTGCTGGTTTTAGCGGTGCCCTCCAACCCCCACCCGCCGAATTCCTCAGGCAGAATGGGGGTAGAGGACCGGCTAGACGGGGATGGCCGGTCGCTTGCAGTCGCCAGGGCAAGCAGCAGAAACACTAAAATACTGGCAGTGAGAAGACGAAAATACTTCATCAGCAAAAAGTGAAAAGGCTCCTCATAATTAGACTACAGTCGGTAATAGAAAGTTTCCAGCGACTTGGGCCGAGAAAATGCGAAGAAGGGCCACGTCAGTGATCGAATTGAAGGAAGAAGCGCCAAACACGCCAACGGGCCGCTACTTGGCAGAGGATTGACCACTGGTTACCGGGCTCGAACTGTTCATCCGGCTGGCGACCCGGAGTCCACTTAAACCT
>QIAS01000282.1:3947-4206 GCA_003225615.1 Acidobacteriota bacterium
GCACGATGAATGGCGCTTTCTTGACTCCGCGGTCCCGAATTGCAGAACTCTTCGCGGCCAGCCCACTATGCAATGCTCTTTGCACGTCAGAAGCAAACTCGCGGGATTCTTCGATCTTTTCCTTCAGGGCGATTGTTTTTACCAAGTCCTGCAATTCGTGAATTGCCTTATCGGAGACCGCGTTCTCACGCGCCGCTACTTCCAGCGCATCCGGATTCGAAGTGAAATTCAAGTAGTAGGTTTCCACGCCGCGTGCCTC
>QIAS01000283.1:0-555 GCA_003225615.1 Acidobacteriota bacterium
GAGCACTCAGATCGCGAATCTGGAAGCTGGCCTGTCGGATACAGGATTGCGCTTCGTGAAACTGGCATTCTGGGACCACGTAGCCTTGTTGAAAGGTTTGCGCGAGGACACGATGGTCAAGGTGTTCAAAGGCGAAAAAGGAATCGGCAGTCCGGAAAAGCCGGTGCGCCGCAACGACAAGAATGTCCGGCGCTGGTACCTCACATTGGGCCGATGCGGGCTTTTTATGCTCGATGCCATCCATCTTCGCAGGATGTTCAACAAGCTGCGGCAGCGGGATGAACTGGACGTCATTATTTTTGATCGCTACACCTACGACGAGTTGGCGTCTCTGCGGTTGGAGAACAAGCTAGTGAGGTTATACGCGCGCCTGCTGGTAAGCATGGTGCCGAAGCCGGATGCCGCCTATGTGCTCGATGCCGATCCCGAAACAGCCCACCGGCGTAAGCCCGAATATCCCGTTGACTTTCTCCATCGCTATCGCGATGCATACTTGTTCCTGGCCAGGATGGCCGGGATGTGCGTAATCACGGCGGGAACTCCCGAGGACGTGAA
>QIAS01000283.1:602-3413 GCA_003225615.1 Acidobacteriota bacterium
TGGGCACCAGGCAGCCGCAAAGCTTGTAATTTGGAACACCTGTAAGTTCTGTATCGTGGCTGCTTCTCATGGACGGCAATTTCCGGCGCACAGCCTTTTATCTTCTCCCCGGGTAGGTGTTTTTCCTCAAGGAAGCAAAGGAGATAACGCTCTTTCTGCTCCCCAGCCAGCCAACACATTCAGCCTGTTATCCATCCAAGCAATGCTACACAAACTTGCAGCACGAGATTGGGCAGACCAATGGATTCTGTAAAGCGGGTTCAAAAGTTTGGATTGGTGATTCCCACGTTAAATGAGGCCGGGAACTTACCCGCCTTGTTCGAGCGCATCCGCGCCGCCTTGTCTGCGGCGGATGTTATTCACGAAATCATCGTAGTGGATGATGACAGCCAGGACGGCACGGCGGAGGTCGTCCAGAGGTTCGCGGAGACCGATCCCCGTATTCGCCTGTTAGTGCGGAAGGGCCGACGCGGCCTGGCGGGAGCGGTGATTCACGGTTGGGAACACACCGATGCCGATCTGTTGGGAGTCATCGATGCGGACCTGCAACATCCTCCTGAACTGTTGCCCTTATTGATCGAAGGAGTGAACAGCGGCAACGACATCGCTATCGCCAGCCGGTACACCCAGGCGAACAGCACCACGGGATGGAACGCTGCACGTTATGTGGTGTCGCGGGGCATGCGCGTCAAGGATCCGCTTTCTGGATTTTTCGCGGTGCGACGGGACTGCCTTGAGGGTATCAGACTGCAACCGGCGGGATTCAAAATCCTGCTCGAAATACTGGTGCGTGGACGCATCAAGTCTGCCGTTGAAATACCTTTTCAGTTTGGCTTGCGCTATGCAGGAAAAAGCAAAGCCGATGTGAAAGTAGCCTTGGATTATTTTTCCCTGCTGAGCAAACTTTCCCGTGAAGCGTTTTTCAGGCCAGGTTCAAGATGAACATCTGTTTGGTAACTGCATTCCCACCCAGCCGGCGAGGGTTAAACGAATATGGCTATCACATCGCCCGCGAACTTCGGCGTAACCCGCTGCTGAGCGTTACGATTCTGGGTGATGAGCTTCCGTCGCCTGGGCCTGAGTTGCCAGGGTTTTCGGTAACCCGGTGCTGGGATTTTAACCGGCTGTCCAATCCGATTTGCCTGCTGCGAGAGATTCGCCGGCTTCAGCCTGATATCGTCTGGTTCAACATCGGCTTCGCCAGCTACGGAAATAAAGCACTGCCAGCCACCGTGGGATTGACCATGCCGGCCCTGGTGCGTCTCGCTGGATTCCGTACCCACGTCACCCTGCATCAATTGATGGACACGGTGGATCTGAACGACGCCGGAGTGCGTTTTCAGCGGATCTACAAATTAGGTGGAGCATTAATCACGCGCATTTTGCTGATGTCGGATTCGGTTTCCGTGCTCCTGCCTGCATACCGCACTATTCTCCAGGAGAAGTATGGAGCAGGTTCGGTCCACGTGCGCCGTCACGGCATTCTCTCCGGACGCCCCGAATACCCGGATTTCTCCAAGCGCGGTAAGCCGGAGCATCGTGTGCTGGCCTTCGGCAAGTGGGGAACATACAAGCGGCTGGAGCCCATGATCGAGGCTTTTCGCGCCGTGGCCGACGCGATGCCGCCGGTTCGGTTGGTCGTGGCAGGCGGAAACCATCCCAATACGCCCGGCTACGTGGAATCGGTGGCACAGAAGTACAGCGATGATCCGCGAATCGAATTTACCGGCTATGTTCCGGAAGAACAACTGCCCGATCTTTTCCGCAGCGCCACAGTGACGGTGATGCCCTACTCTTCGTCGGCGGGATGCAGCGGTGTCGCACACCTGGCTTTGCAGTACGGAGTTCCGATCGTAGCTTCAGATATTTCGGACTTCCGGCAGCTTTCCGAGGAGGAAGGGCTGGCGATTGAGTTCTTCAAGACCGGCAATATCGCAAGCTTGACGGAAACGTTGCGCTGCCTGCTGGAGTCTCCAGAACGACAGCAGGAGATGGCGGTGCAGAATTTTTCTGTAGCCTTGCATATGACCATGCCGCGGGTCATTCGGGACTATCTGCGCTCCTTCGACCTCGCCGAGCGGGGGGGAGCCTTGCGCTCCGTTTCGCGGTTGCGCCGATTGCCGCGCTGGATGCCGTTGCGCTCTACGGTGGGCAGACTGATGCTGAGGAATTGGGCACGGTGGCGCTGTGATCCTTACGACTCAGTCGAGGGTAACGGACACGCGAATGGATTTCTGGACAGTTCCCTGGACGGTTATGGCGTAGGTTACGGACGGTTACGCGGCAGCAACGGCACTCTGGGCGAGGCGCTGCAAGCCACCGGCGTTCCGAAGAACAGCAATGGCAACGGCAATGGTCACAATGGTCGGCACGATATTCTTCCTGCGGTTCTGGGCGCGTATAGCAATAACGGGGACCCCGAGAGTGAACAGCGCAACCGCCTGGAGCAACTGCCTGCGGCCCAGTTGGTGCGTTTCGCTCGCTCGGGCAGCAAAAGCAACGGACGAAATGGTAAGCATGGCGGCAACGGGTCTGCTTCCGGCCACAACGGTAACGGGCGCATACGAGCACCTCACTCCAGAGGCAAGATCGGAGAAGAACAGAGTGACGGCGGTGAAGGGTACGACTTGGAGCGCGACCGTGATTCTGGTGCTGCCTGAGCGTTTCTCGGCCATCGCCCCGCTTTCAGGACGAGAACGATAACAGGGAGGATCCGCCGAATATCACCTCGATAAATGGCGGGGCGAAGTCGGAGATTCGCCCCTTCCACGGCTCCGGCGGTAAGACTGCGAGCGGTAAACGTGCTTTCAG
>QIAS01000283.1:3426-7411 GCA_003225615.1 Acidobacteriota bacterium
AATAGCTTCTCACTCTTGTTCAGAAGCAGGTGAAGACGGGAGTCACGCTGCCTGATTTAAGCGTGTTGAAAACGCTCTTTTGCTGTTGCTGATAAACGCCGCTGACCAGCCGGTAGTGGACCCACTGCGCCAGCCCATAGCGTTTCGTGAGGTAGTATTCTTCCTTGTCACCACAATTGCTGTAGGTGCTGTCGCAATTGTAGCGGTAGCTCACAACCAGCGTCCTGGTATTGTTAGGGATGATTCCTCCAAAAGATAAGTAGTAAGGCCCCCAAACCTCATTAATTCCATAGCGCAGGTTTTGCGTGGTGTAGTGTGTGCAATCGGTATAGGTCTGATATGAGGTGTTCGGTACTTTAATCGTTGAACCAGGAAAGCCGGCCTTGGCACACCGCGGCGCGAGCGGCATGTTTTTGTCGAGAGCAAATTTCTTAAATGTCTGAGGATTGTTCCAGTCCAGTTCTGTGATCCAGAGATAGATGTTGTTGTTGTCGTACAGTTGAATATCCCACGGATAACCGGTTCCGCTCTTGGTCCAGTAGAACTTTGTCGGCCAGATGTCTGTGTAGATCGGGTTGGCGCTGCCAGTCATATAGTGTGATGACCGCAGATCGGAATCCATAGTCATCCAATCCAACATGTCGTATTCACCACTGGGACAGCCGATCGTGCTTTCAGCGCGCGCCTGAGTGGCGCCCTGGAATAATCCAATCCACAGAAGCGCTGTAATCGCCAGGAAATATATGCGAAATTTCATGATGATGCCTCGAGTTATCTCAACCGGCCCTGCGTGCTTCCCACAGTAGTGGCGGCACACGTTTAGCGAGGTACTCTCTGAGAAAGGACAGGTTCAGGTTTGAAGTAGCTGAAGTGTACGGGCTAAGCGGTAGGCGAGCAATCGGCCGAACACCTTAACTTCGCGGATATCGGCAGCTTTTGGTGATCTGCGTTACACATGGGGGTCGACGTACGCAGATCCGCACGTAATTCGGGGGAATACCCTACGAAATGGAAGAGAGGGACTGAAGCTATGTTCTCCGTTAGACGCACCCAAACCAATCCTGACTATTGCTGGGAGGGCTTGGATTCAGGAATCAGGCTGACGTTCTGCGCGACGTAGCGCTGGCCATCGAATGTGGCATCTACATTGACTTCGGATCCCTCGCGCACGTCTTTGTTTATGCGAAGCCGCGCCGGATCATAATCAATCTCATACGTCTTGCCGTCCGTTTTGTTAGCCACTACAAGCATATGGCTGGCGAGGTCGAGGTGGGTAATTGGCCCGGCAAATACAAACGAAGTTCCCGGTACCGCAAGGACCGAGACCTCCTTGACCAAGCCTTCGCCGCCGGGAGTAAAGCTCACAGCAATTAAAGATCCCGCCTTCAAATCCGCGATCGAGCCCTGACCCTGATCCTTTCGAATGACCGTATCTCGAGTGAGATGAAGAGTCAGCGGACGAGACAACAACTCGTCGCGCATAATTAATTTGCCCGTGCCAGGTTCATAAGAGACAACCTGACCGTGCCCCCTGTCGTTGTCCCTCAACCTGGTTACGACCCGAATGCTCTTGGCAAAGACCCGGCGGTTGTTGTCGAGAAGCGTATCCGCGTAAACGCGATCGCCGGGACGGATATCCTTGGCGGCTATCTTGGCGCCGTCGCGCAAAAACTGGGTGCGCACGTCGAACGCGAGGTCGGTTTTCTTGCCGCCGAAGGGCTGCAGCTCAATGCGATCCAGGATGCGATCTATGCGCACGATGCGGCCGCCGATGAGAGAAATTCTCGAGTCTTTCGGAAGAGGCGGCAGATCGAAAAGCGGATCTTTTCCTTCGCGCTCCCGTTGCGCGCTTTCAGCTCGGGATTGATCGGCTTGGGATTGAGAGGCTGCGGGCGCTGTCTGCGTGCTTGGGGTTGCGGGGGTTGCGGAAGCGGGCGAAGCCACGCCGGCCGCAGGTTGACTATCTGGCATGGGCTGGTAAGTCGGAGAATTCTGGGCCGCGGCGATACCGCCCGCGAGCACCAGCAGCATAATGCAATACATGGATCCACCCCACATTGTAATTAGCTTTGTTTCGATGCAGTTATCGGGCAATTCGGCTGCTTGCAACCGGCTTCTTCAAAGCTCGAGGTGCTGGGAAAGCGCTAAGCAACCGAGTTCCCCGCTTCGCATCCTAAAGATGCCGAAAGACCAGTCTGCCAAGCTTTGGAGTCCTAACACTTAATGGCCTGCAAACAGCTACGATCCGTCGCCGCCACCTGGGCTGTCACGTATATCACGCTGGCGCTTTTATGTGTTCCGGCGTTCGCCGAAGCCAGTTTGCGCATTCCCATCCCCAAACGCGATAAACCGACCCCGGTACAGAAGTTGAACGCCCAGGGGGTCAAAGCGATCCAGAAACACCAGTTTGACAAGGCTAAATCCTACTTCTATCACGCATATCTGCTTGACCCGGACGATCCCTTTACGCTCAACAATCTTGGCTACATTTCGGAGTTACAGGGTGACGTGGACCGGGCACAACGCTATTACGAACTGGCGGAACAGAATTCGACGGGGGCAATTGTTGCCAGATCCAACGTGGCGGCCATGAAAGGGCAGCCATTTTCGGAAGCAGTACAGGGTGTAAAAAGCGGTCCCATGCAGGCCAATCGCATCAACGTGGAGGCCATGCGCTTGCTCTCGCATGGCAGATTGAAAGAAGCGGACACGCTGCTCCAGCAAGCACTCTCGCTGAATCCGCGGGATCCATTCACATTGAATAATCTGGGCTATACGAAGGAAAGCGAAGGCGAGCTAAAAGAAGCCGAAAAGTATTACCAGGCTGCCGCCCGGCTGAATGCCAAAGACCCGGTGATCGTCACCGTGAATCCGAGCTGGCGAGGGCATCCGATCAGCAAGATTGCGGCCCGAAACGCGAAAGCGGTGGAGCGCGAACTGCGCAAGCGCGAAAACTCAGAGCAGCAGGTGGCACGGTTGAACCTGCGCGGCGTCACGGCCCTGAATCGCAATGACGCCGAAAGCGCGCGCCATTACTTCGAACAAGCATACAAACTGAATCCCGAAGACGGGTTCACGTTGAACAACATGGGGTACGTTGCCGAATTACAGGGAGATCGTGAGACGGCAGACGAGTTTTATGCCAAGGCACGGCGAGCGCAACGTGCCAATGACAAAGTTACTTTCTCCAACCAGCGTGAGATGCAGGGATTGAAGCTGGGAGCGGTTGCGGGGATCAACGATCAGAAAGTGGAAACTACCATGGAGGCGAGCGCCGAAGCCCGGCGTCGCGTGGGCGGCCCAATCCAACTCAAACGCCGCAACGGTGCTCCCGTGACAGAACCTGAGGCGGTTCCCCAGAGACCCCCGGGATCAGAGCAAGCTCCTGAACCCCAGGTCGCACCGCCCGCCGAACCACAGGCGCAGCCTACTCCTCAGGCTCCATCTCCATTTTCGCCAGAGCCGCCGAAAATGCCCGCGCCGCAAATGCCACAGCCTTCGACACAGCCTCCGGCGCCCGCAACGCAACCGCCGCAATCAATGGCGCCAGGGAGCGGACAGCCACGTTCGACACAGTCCCCGACGGCACAGCCTGTGCCTCAAACGTCGTCACCGAACGTTCCACAATCTTCGGCTCCAGTGGCTCCGGGTCCGCCGTCGCCTCAAGGACAGCAGCCCCAGCCGAGCCAGCCGGCGCCACCGATGCAGCCGCCTCCAAGTGCTCCGCAAGGTCAGAACACAACTCCGCCATCGACTGTGCAGCCGCCGCAGTAAGACGTTCTCCTACCGCGTGTCAGGTCCAGTGATCCCTTTGCGGGCTTTGCGACAACTTAGCGCCCTTTGGGGTTAAAGGCTTTCAACCGTTACGTACGCAAGAAAAGCCGCGAAGGTCGCGAAGAAAGAAAGCCGCTTGTAATGGAGTTGTTCGGTTCAACAGCCTGTTATGCCGTCGCGCCTGGGAAGCCGGCCATCATCCGCTCAATGG
>QIAS01000283.1:7443-10046 GCA_003225615.1 Acidobacteriota bacterium
CAGAGAGAGGCAATGTCCGTCTGGTACCAGCAGCATTCGGTCATACGGGGAGAGAAGCCGCACAGAAATCGAAAACGCGAGAGCGCGACCTCCGGAGAAACCAGCATGGCAGCCGCTACCCGATGATTTCCTTCAATAATCGTGAACGGGCTATTTTCGTCGCTTCCGATCAATAACACCGCAGGGAAGGTCGCACCATGCGCCAAACTCTGACTCAGATTGCGTATCTTCGAGAAGAAGCCGCTGGTGTTGCCGCCGTCAATTCTGGCGCGCAGGCGTTCCACGACTTGCATGAGCGAAAAACTTCCTTTGGCGACTCTGAGCCATTGGGAACGGGGGAAGACTCGTATGCGGCTCAAATCCTCGGGACTCAATTCGACTTCCCACCACTCGGTATCGGGGGGAAGTTCTCGCCACATCTGTCCACGGCGGTGGAAAAGCATGGCGCGGCGCAGTTCATTCTCCTGCTGGCTGGTTAGGTCAGGGTGGTATACGATGCGGCCTAGCTTCTCGCGATAGCGATCATACTGCTTCTCGTAAAACTCATTTTTCAGAAACTCGGAGAGGACCAGGTCTTCCGAGACGGGACGGATTTTTCTCAGGTTGCCGATCCGCACTGGGGCGAAGTAACTGGATGGCTGCACTCTCAGTAGCGGCGCGGAAACGACCAGCACCAGGGCGGTCAGGAGAATAAGTTGTACGATGATGACCTGGTGCAAATCCTTGTGGAACAAGTAAATGCCGAGTACTACGGCGCCGCTCACCCCCAGTTGCAACCAGCCTACATTGGCGATCCGGCGCGACATTTCGTAAGTCATCAGCACTACCGCAAGCGAGTACACGCCGGTCGCAGCGGCATAGAGCAATAGCAAGGAGGTGTACGGGCTTCTGCCACCCAACGGTGGAAATCCGGCGCCCAGCAACATTTTCCAGAGACTGTTGGGCGCGAGCCACAGTCCGAACAGGAAAAGTCCCGTGATGAAGGAAACCAACAGGAATGTAGTGGTCAGCACCGCGCGTCCACCGCGCTCATCCGAGCGAGCGCCGGCGGAGACGGGAAACATGCTGCTCACTACCGACCACGACAGCATATAGACCACACGTCCCACCAAAGCTACCGCGGCGTAGAGACCTGCTTCGGCTGCCGAAAAAAAGTGCTTCACGAGGACAATGTCGACATTGTTGATGATGACTTGCCCAATGAAAAAGACGGTTGCCTGCATGCCTTCCCAGAAAGAGGCAGGCAGATCCGCCTTGGCGGCAACACGCAGCGTTTTCTGCGGAACTGCCAGCAGGTAGGCGACGCCCAGCGAGAGGGTTACGGCGGCGATCACGCCGGTCACTCCCAATCCTGCAGCCATCAGCACCAGGGCCCCGACTAATTTGACGAGCACTTCTACAACGAAATTCTCAGCCAGGCGGCGGAAGTCGTAAATGCCTTGCAGCACGCCACGGCGGACACCGAGAGGTATGTAAAGGGCGGAACCGATTCCCAGCAGGATGATGTAAGTGCGGTTGGGAAGATTGAGGTAATTGGCAACCGCTCCACTAGCCCAGATAAGCAGAAAGCCAATAACAACACCGATCTGCCACGCTCTCCGGTGCAGGCTTACATAGACGCCCGCCTTGGCCTCAAGCGACTCACTTTGGGCCACAAACTTTGAACAAACCAGCTGGAAGGCTAATGTCACCGAGGAGAGCAACATCAGCAGCGTGTAAACGGCAGCGGCGTGGCCGAACTCCACAGCACCCAGCCAGCGTGCAATGATGAGGTTGTAAACCAGGTTAATTCCACCGACCACGGCTGAGCTGACGAGCATGATCATGCTGCCGCTCAAAAACCGCGCACGCAGCATCTCGGAGGAGCCTGCAGCAGCAGCAGCGATGGAGCCGTCACGGCTTGCCGGTATTGGTTTGAGTTCGGTGTTCACGCCCTTCGGTTCGTCCTCCTTCACAGACACTTCCCCGTAAAAGCTTTTTTGGGGGAGTTCACAGCCAGCCCTGGTGGTGCTCTTCACGCCTTATTAAAACTTCGCCAGCCACTAACGATCTGGTCCCGTGCCTCGACTAGAACAGCGTCAGCCGGATGATGGGAAGGAAGGTGCTCCTGCCCTGACCCGGAAAGTTATAAAACGTTTGTTGCTGCAGCCCGATGGAGAAACGCAAGGGATAAGAGACCGCGGTGTTTCCGGTCCCATCGTTGAGTGCTCCCCGCAACCCTTTCACGTAGGAGATGGTGATCTCGTTCTGCACGTTGTCGTAAGAATGCAGACCTTGCCCACGGGACAGGAAGAATGAACCTTCAGCCTGCCACCGGCTGTTGGGCTGATAGTTGAAGCGAACCCCGGGGCGTATGGCCTGTGCGATTGCCCAGAAATTATTCTGCACGCGCCAGGAACGTAAATACTCCGCTAAGCCAGCTACCAGAAGGTTTGAGCCGAATTTGTGCTGCATTCCCGCGTAGGCGCTCGTGGTGTAAAACTCGCGGATGGCCGGCCGAAACAGAATGTCGCGTACTCCGTAGCCCGTAATTAGCGCGGTGCGTCCCCAGGGACGGCCGAGCGTAAACTCCATGTTTGCTGACAGATCGCGCGAGTGCAGGT
>QIAS01000284.1:0-2649 GCA_003225615.1 Acidobacteriota bacterium
CGTGGCCAGCTGCAGGCTTGGGCCTTGAACCGTTACTATTATCAAAGCCGCATTCCGATGAAGGATGCCATCATCCTCTCGCGCAGCGAGGATGCCGCATTCCGCCGCGCATGGCGCAAACGTGTCGTCGACCACGATGGCGATGGAACGTCAGAAGGCGGAATCAAGCGTTGGCTGAAACTGGCTGAGGCGACTGGCCTGAAACCAGGGCGCGTTGCACGCGGAGACGAAGTGCTGCCGGCAACGCGTTATGCCGTGAATGAATACCTGAATCTGGTAAAGAACCGCACGTTGCTGGAAGCTGTGGCCTCGTCGCTGACAGAATTATTTTCGCGCGACTTGATTGCCTTGCGCATGGAGCGGCTGCGCGAGCATTATCCCTGGCTCTCCGGCGGGCTGGATTATTTTGAGGCCCGGCTTCATCAGGCTCCGGAAGACGCGCAGTTTGCTCTGAATTATGTGTTCGATCATGCCCAGACGCGTACCGGGCAGGAGAAGGCGGTTCAGGCGCTGCGCGACAAATGCGATATTTTGTGGGCGCAACTGGATGCGCTTTATTATTCCTACGTGCAGCCCGGTTGGCCTCCTCCCGGCGCATTCCGGATGGATGGTAGCAACGAGTGACGCGTCCCGCAGATTCCAGCCAGCCGCGGCTGGCCGCCGGTTGCCGCTGGAGCCAGAGCGGAGAAGAGACGATGCTCTTATTTCCCGAAGGCGCCATGCGGGTGCAGGGCACCGGCCGCAAGATTCTGGAGCATTGCGACGGCCAGCGCACCTTTCGAGAGATCGTGGACGAACTGCAGAAGCACTACACGGCTTCGGATCCCGAACTGATTCGTGATGACGTGGCCAAATTCCTGGAAGGGCTGCAGCAGAAACGGATCGTGGATTACTGATGTTGCCGAACCCTCTCGCGCTGATTGCGGAAATCACCCATCGCTGTCCGCTGCATTGCGTCTATTGCTCCAATCCGCTGCAGATGGCGAGCGCGAAATCCGAATTCTCTACCGAGGAATGGATTCGTGTTTTCGAGCAGGCCGCAAAGTTGGGGGTTCTGCACCTGCACTTGACCGGAGGTGAACCGCTGGCCCGCACCGATCTCACGGAACTCATCGCAGGAGCGCACGCGGCAGGGCTCTATATCAATCTCATCACCTCAGGCATCGGCCTCTCGGAAGCAAGACTGGCGGCCCTGGTAGAAGCGGGGCTTGACCACATACAACTCAGCTTTCAGGATTCCCGCGAGGACGCCGCAAACTGGATTGCCGGCGCCCGTGCGCATGCGCACAAAATAGAATTAGCGCGCGCCATCCGCAAACATCGGGTCGCGTTTACGGTAAATCTGGTTGTTCACCGGCAAAATCTCGATCATCTCGAAGAAATGATTTCTTTTATCGAGCAACTTCAGCCTGATCGCATGGAGATCGCGCACGCGCAGTATTACGGCTGGGCATTGAAGAACCGCAGGATGCTGATTCCTACCCGGGAACAGTTGGATCGGGCAATGAAGACCGTCGCAGAAGCGGAGAAGCGCCTGGCCGGGAAAATTCGCATCGACTCTGTCGTTCCTGATTATTACGCGCGGTACCCGAAAGCCTGCATGGGCGGATGGGGACGCCGGCTGATTCTAATCGAGCCTTCAGGCAAGGCGCTTCCCTGCCATGCCGCCGGCATTATTCCCGGCCTGGAGTTCGACAACGTCCGCGACCGCTCGCTGGAGTGGATCTGGCGCGAGTCCCCGGCCTTCCGCCGTTTTCGCGGAGAAGAGTGGATGCCTGAGCCGTGCCGCAGTTGTGAACGCCGCACCGAAGATTTCGGCGGCTGCCGATGCCAGGCATTTCTTTTAACTGCCGATGCTAACGCCACCGATCCTGCATGCTCGCTGGCACCCGCGCATCATGTAGTTGAGTCAGTGTTGCTCGAAGTGAACTCAGGTGCACCTGCCGTTTCGCAGCCCGTAAGAGCGTCTTCGCTGCATGATCTGCAAGCGCAAACTGCGGATGTATGGTCTTATCGCATGAGCCCGGAATAGACCTTGCGCTGCCCAGTAAAGCGATACAAAATGAAGCCTCTACCCGCCAAAAAGAGTCTAACTAGCAAGTGAGTTCCCCTGGCAAACCTAGCGATACCCGGAAGCCTCGCCAGAAGCTGCGGGTTGTTCTCCCCATAGTCTGGGACCTGATTCGCCCCCGCAGAGGCTTGCTGGCGCTTGGTTTCCTGCTGATGGCTATCAATAGGGTTTCCGGACTCGTGCTGCCCTACTCCACCCGCTATCTCATCGATAGCGTCATCGTGAAGCACCATGTGCAGTTATTGAACCCGCTGGTGTTGGCAGTATTGGCCGCGACCGCCGTTCAGGGAATCACTTCCTTTTCCCTGACGCAACGCTTGTCCAAAGCCGCACAGCGCTTAATTGCGGAACTGCGTTCCAAGGTGCAGGCCCACGTTGGCCACTTGCCGGTCGCCTACTACGACTCCACCAAAACCGGCACATTGGTGTCACGCATCATGAGCGACGTGGAGGGCGTACGGAACTTAATCGGCACCGGATTAGTGGAGTTTGTCGGCGGCCTGCTCACCTCCGCCATCGCTCTCGTCGTGCTGTTTCGTATTAGCGCGTTGATGACGGCCATCGCGTTCGGATTTCTC
>QIAS01000284.1:2690-8733 GCA_003225615.1 Acidobacteriota bacterium
CACGATCCGTCCCATATTTCGCGAACGCGGCAAAATCAATGCTGAAGTCACCGGCCGTCTCACCGAGTCCCTGGGAGGCGTGCGCGTAATCAAGGGCTACCACGCGGAGGAGCGCGAGGAGAGGGTATTTTTCAAGGGTGTGCAGCGTCTGCTCGACAACGTCATGCATACCCTGACCGCCACCTCGGTGATGAGCCTGTCGGCCAGCCTGCTGCTGGGCGTCGTCGGCGTCGTAATCATGTACGTGGGAGCGCGGCAGATTATGGCAGGCACTCTCACCATTGGCGGATTTTTCACCTACACCCTGTTTATGGGATTCCTGGTCGCCCCGATTATCGGCATTGTTTCCATTGGAACGCAGCTCACCGAGGCGCTGGCGGGGCTGGAACGCACTCACGAAGTCCTGAGCGAGCGGCCCGAAGACAAGGATCCCAAACGTACTGTGGTGCTCGGCGACATTTACGGCGACATCAAATTCCAGAATGTCAGTTTCAGCTACGACGGCAACCGCAAAGTGCTGAACGACGTCTCGTTCCATGCCGAGCCCGGAACCGTAACTGCTCTGGTCGGTTCTTCCGGTTCGGGAAAATCCACAACCATCGGTCTGATTGCAGCCTTTTACGTGCCCACCGAAGGAAGAATTTCTGTCGATGGCACAGACCTGAGCACGGTCCGCCTGGATTCATATCGAACTCGTTTAGGCGTGGTCCTGCAAGAGTCGTTTCTTTTCGACGGTACGATTCGTGAAAACGTCTTATTTTCTCGACCTGAAGCAAGCGAAGAGCAATTCATGCGCGCATGCCGCATCGCGCGCGTGGACGAGTTCGCGGAAACTTTCGCTGACAAATACGATACCGTGGTCGGCGAGCGTGGAGTAAAGCTTTCCGGCGGCCAGCGACAGCGCATTTCGATTGCCCGGGCTATCCTTGCAGAGCCACGCATTCTGATTCTCGACGAAGCTACTTCTAGCCTCGATTCGGAATCGGAAGCCATGATCCAGCAAGGTCTCTCCTACCTGATGCAAGGCCGCACTACATTCGTGATTGCGCACCGGCTTTCAACCATTCGTCGAGCAGACCAGATCTTGGTCATCGAGCAAGGGCAGATCGTGGAACGTGGCACACACGAGCAACTGTTTGCCATGCAGGGCCGTTATTACGACCTTTACACCCGCCAGCACGGGCTGGAGACTAACCTGTTTCTTGCGCCCGGAGAAGGAGATGCGGCTGCGGTTGGCGCGGAGGAAGACAAATCGAGTGGCGATGATGATCCCAACCTGGCGGACGCACTCCGCATCGTAAAGGGAGAGATCCGCTAACCAGCTTCATGACATCCGTTTCCGACAAGTCCAAGCAGAATGGCTCTTCGGTGGTGAGCACGGCAGACCTCTGTCGCCATTACCGAATGGGCGAAACGCTGATCCGGGCAGTAGACGGCGTGTCGCTGCAAGTGCAGTCGGGAGAATTCATCGCTCTACTTGGCGCGTCCGGTTCGGGGAAATCGTCGCTGCTGAATCTGATTGCGGGCCTGGACCGGCCAACCTCTGGAAGTGTGGTGGTCTACGGCAACAATCTTGCCGAGCTTTCGCGTTTAGAGCTATCCAAATACCGTCTGCGGACCGTAGGCATGGTATTTCAGTCCTTCAATCTGATTCCCAGCATGAATTTGATGGAGAATGTCGAGCTGCCATTGCGTTTTGCCGAAGTCGATCGCAATAAACGCGCATCGCTGGCTCAGACGGCGCTGCACCGGGTAGGTTTGAGCGCCCGACTAAGGCACCGCCCCAGCGAACTTTCCGGCGGAGAACAGCAGCGCGCATCGCTGGCGCGAGCTTTGATCAACCAGCCACGCCTGCTGCTCGCCGATGAGCCCACCGGCAATCTGGATAGCCACACGGGCATGGAGATCCTGGACCTGGTTCGCGAATTTAATGAGACTCTCGGTATGACCGTCTTGATGGTTACACACGAGCGCACCTTGGCCGAGCGTTACGCGAAGCGTTTAATCTTTTTGGCCGACGGTAAACTGGTTGACGACCAGCGTAACCATGAGCATGAGACCGTGCCAACGCTGCAAGGAGGCCGGCCATGAAGGCTTACGACCTGGCTGAGCTGGCGGTGCGCAACTTGCGCGAATCCGTTCTCCGGAATTCCCTCACGACAGTTGGCATCGCGGTTGGCGTTGCCTCGCTCGTAGCAATGCTTTCATTAGGAATCGGTCTGCAGCAACTTGCCAACCGCCGCCTGAAAAAGAGCGGCCTTTTTGACACCGTAGTGGTGACCTCCCGGCGTGATTTGCGCTCCCGCGGACAGCCCGGCGCTCGACGAATCTGCTAGAGAGAAGATCACCCAGTTGCGAGACGTGCTGGAAGCATCTCCCGACATTCGTTTCATCACTGAGCTTCGTTACCAGGACAAGCCGCACTTAACCTTAATCGCAGCGCTGCCCTCATCGGCCAAGGAACGCGACGCCTTCGAAAACATGCAGGGCCAATTTTTTTCCTCTGACAGCGCACCTGAGGCCATATTGCAGAAATCGTTTGCAGAAGAGTTGCTAGGCAAGAGGCGGAAGCCCGGGGAGGACGACACCAACGTTGCCGAACTCGGGCCTCCTCTGCTCGGCAAAGACTTGGTGATGCGCTATGCCGAGAGAATGGCGACTCCAGGCCCCGCAATAACTGCGTCCGAAACAAACGGAACCCAAAATGCTGTATCTGATCACGCTGATGACGTGGCGGGAGCGGCTTATTCCGTGATATCGCGGGAACAGACATTAAAGATCGTCGGGATTTCCGATCTCGACCCGGACAGTCTGCGTGGTCCCGGCCGCGCGCGCGTCTTCCTTCCGCTAAAATTCGCGGAGAACCTGCACGTTATGCAAGCCACATCTCTGCGTGATAACAGCTCTGCTGCCGCCAACACGCCGACTTACGCGACCGTAAGCGTGCGAGTAAGAAGCGCGAAAAACGTCGCAACAGTCGAGAATGCCATCAGGAAGATGGGATTCAACACTTTCTCCATCGTGGACGCAACCCGCAGCATGCGACAGTTTTTCGCGGTTCTAGATCTTTTCCTGGGAATCTTTGGCAGTCTCGCGCTGGCGGTGGCCTCTATCGGAATCGTCAACACACTGGTGATGGCCATCCTTGAAAGACGGCGAGAAATTGGCATTATGAAGGCCATCGGCGCCAGCGATGTTGATGTCAAAAAGCTATTTTTCGCCGAGGCTGGAGCCATGGGCGTGCTGGGCGGAGCAGTCGGGGTGGCCCTGGGTTGGACGATCGGACGCGTCATCAATATCGGCACCAACATTTACCTGAAACGGCAGGAGCTTCCGCCGGAGCAGATCTGGTTTGTCCCCTGGTGGCTGGTGCTGGGGGCCATCGTCTTTGCCTTGCTGGTGAGTTTGATTTCCGGGCTGTATCCCGCGTCCCGTGCGGCGCGACTCGATCCGGTGCAGGCCCTGCGCTACGAGTAAATAAACCGCATGTTAAGGCCCTACCGTCTACTCCTGATCATTTTCCTGGCTTTGCTCTCGCGCTCTGCGCAAGCACAGAGACGCGTTGATTGTAATGCGCTGAACAGCCGCATTCTGAAGCAGGTCGTGCATTATTGCGTAATGCTCCCGTCAGATTATGACGCGGCCGCAACAACTCACCCGCCCAAGCGTTATCCGGTGCTTTATTTCCTGCATGGATTAGGTGACAACGAACAGAGCCTGTTCAAGAGTGGCAGCTGGGACCAGGTCGAAGAACTGCGCCGACAGCACAAGATAGGCGAATTCCTGATCGCAGCGCCGGAAGGCGGGCGTACTTTTTATGTCAATTCCGCCGATGGCAAACTGCGTTACAGCGACTTCTTCCTGCAGGAGTTCATGCCTTTCATAGAGCATAAATATCCAATCCGCCGGGAACGCAATTCCAGGGCAATCACAGGCCTCTCCATGGGCGGGTACGGGGCGCTCCGCTTTGCATTTGCTCATCCGGAATTGTTCGGCTCAGTCAGCGCCCAAAGTGCGGCGCTGATGACCAATTCACCAACTGACTTGAACGTGGCGATGCGTTCGGGCGCCCCAGTCGGGAGATTGCTGGGAAACGTGTTTGGCAATCCCATCGATGCCGGCCATTGGAAGGAGAACGATCCCTTTCTTCTCGCCAAGTCTCAGAAGGCCGCAATCAGCCGATTAGCCATTTACTTCAACTGCGGCCGAGACGATGAATATGGCTTTGAATCAGGAGCCGAAGCATTGGACCGGCAACTTCAGTCCGAAGGTATCCGGCATGAATTTCATCTCTATCCCGGAAACCACAGCGCAAGCTACTTTTTGGCGCACTTTGGGGAAACAATGCAGTTTCACTCGCGCGTGTTTGAAACCCGGAAATGAGCCGCCCTCTCCTTAGTATGATTCACCCAAACCGGCCTATCCTGCTATCCTTTCTGCTGCCCCACACACGGGCTGGAGACTCTCCTTTGCTGCCTAAGAAGCTGCCTGTCTTCCTTGTCATCCTAATTGGCGCGCTCGGCGCCCTGTCCCAACAATCGACCAATCAGCATTTCGACGGCAACACCTGGTGGGCGCACGTTAAAACGCTGGCCAACGACAATATGGAAGGCCGCGAGACGGGCAGCGAAGGCCTGCGCAAGGCTGAGGCCTACGTTGTGGAACAACTGAAGCAGGCGGGCCTACAGCCCGCGGGGGCTGACGGTTATTACCAGCCCATCAAATTTGAGTCGCGGCAGATTATCGAAAACGATTCCAGTCTCGCACTGGTGACGAAAGGTAAAGTTCAGCCACTCACCCTGGGAGATGATGCCTACTTCAACACGCGAGCCGACCTCGCGCCCGCGCTTGACGCTCCCCTCGTCTTCGTGGGATACGGGTTAACCATTCCGGAAAAGAATTACGACGATCTCGCCGGCCTCGATCTCAAAGATAAAGTAGCCGTGCTTTTCACGGGTTCTCCGGCGGAAATTCCCGGGCCAATGGCTTCGCATTACCAGTCGTCCAGCGAACGCTGGAAAAGTTTCCGTAAAGCGGGCGCGATTGGTCTCATCAGCATCCCAAATCCCGCGGCACTAGACATTCCCTGGTCGCGCCTGTCAGTCAACCGTACACATCCCAGCATGGTATTGGCCGATCCGGAATTCGACGAAACCCCAGGGCAGAAGCTGTATCTCACATTCAACCCCGCAAAAGCAGAACTGCTCTTTGCGGGTTCCGGGCACATGTTTCAGGAAATCGCCGACCTGGGCAAGGATCGCCGCCCATTGCCGCACTTTCCTTTGGCAATCTCGGTAAGAAGCAAAGCCAAAGTTGAGAAAAACGAGTTGCAATCAGCCAATATCGTTGCCAAACTGCCCGGCAGCGACCCGCAGCTCAAGAATGAGTATGTCGTACTTTCCGCACACATTGATCACATCGGCATTGGCGAACCTATCAACGGCGATCGAATTTACAACGGGGCCATGGACAATGCTTCCGGCAGCGCCCTCCTGCTGGACATTGCGTCTTCATTCAAAAAAACGCCGGAACCGCTCAAGCGCTCGCTGCTGTTCGTATTCGTCACAGCGGAAGAAAAAGGCCTGCTCGGATCCAAGTATTTTGCCGCCCATCCCACGGTGGACACGAAGTCGATGGTCGCTGACATCAATACCGATATGTTCTTGCCGATTATTCCTTTGAAAACGCTTACCGTATACGGACTGGCGGAGTCCGACCTGGGCGACCTGGCGCGGCAAGCGGCGGAAGCACGTGGTGTTCATGTTCAAGCCGACCCAGAACCCTGCGAAACATCTTCATCCGGAGCGATCAATACAACTTCATCCGCCACGGGATTCCGGCGCTGGCGATGGGCGTTGCACCCGACCCTAATTCGCCGGAGCAGAAGAAGATTTTTAAGGATTGGCTGACACAGCGCTATCATGCGCCATCCGACGATCTAGACCAGCCAGTCGATTTATCGGCTGCCGCGCGATATGAAGAAATTGTGCGCGGCCTCGCGATCTCCGTGGCTGACGACGCTCAGCGTCCGCAGTGGAAGGCG
>QIAS01000284.1:8765-9358 GCA_003225615.1 Acidobacteriota bacterium
CTACGGCTCATATAACTCCAGATCTGAATAACCCGGGCCGCCGAACCAGCGTCAGGCCAGGGAAAGCCCTAGTACAGGACCTCGTTCTCCCCTTTTTCCGCGATAAGCTTCTGGAAGTGGTCCACAATCTTGTCCCGCCGGGCGATGACAGCCTGCACTTCTGATTTGCTGAGAAAGCCCTTGGTCCTAGCCGCAAGTTCGTTGCCGTCCAACGCTTTCATCTTGGCCAGGAGCTGGCGGTCGCACTGGGCCAAATCTTTGACGCTCTGCAGGTCTTTTTGTGCTCGGAACCCTCGAGTGAAATCAATTCTGTAAATCTTCCAATCCTCGCCGATCAGCACGTTAGTTAGATTCGGGTCTGTGTCGTAAACCAGTTGGTCCAGGATCCGAACTTTGTACATCTGTTTATTCCAGCTGTCGGAATCGGGAATGGGTACTTTCTGCTTCAGACGGTCCGCCTCATCCATCTTTACCGGGAGCCACCAGCTTAGAGATCCGGTCTTCCCCTCCCATTTGCGCTGTACGTAGACTGGTACCATATCGTCCAGGCCCAGCATCTCAGCTAATTGGTAGGCGGCGATGTTGTACTTGTA
>QIAS01000285.1:0-11460 GCA_003225615.1 Acidobacteriota bacterium
ATTCTGAGCTCGAAGATTCTCCAGCACCGGTGGGGACCTTCGGATTACATGGTCTTCGTCATTCATGAATACAAAGACCTGGCAAGCATTGAAAAAGCTCAGAAGCAGCAGGAAGGCGCCATTCAGCGCGCTTCTGCCACAGATCCGCAGGCGGCTGAGGCTTTCAAAAAGTTCCAGACTTTTGTGCCGGGACATGTGGACTACATCATGTTTGCTCCTGACCGGGTGCGCAAGTACGGCGCGCAGGAATAACGCTTTTCCTGGCGATGGTTGCATTTCTGGCATTGCTAATTGAGATGGGGGATTCTCGATGAACCCAAAGCTGTGTTACGCAACATTTGGACTACTGTCATGCATACTGTCGGCGCCTGCCCTGGCACAGCCGCCTCGCACTCACGTCATCAAGACCGGCCCTGAAACCGTGGAGTGGGGATACTACGATGCTTCAAAGAAACCGGTTGCCATAACCGCTGGCCGGTTCGCGAGAGATGGAAGCCTTCGG
Organism: Acidobacteriota bacterium; assembly: GCA_003225615.1. GTDB lineage: Bacteria > Acidobacteriota > Terriglobia > Terriglobales > Acidobacteriaceae > QIAS01. Next base: position 503 of record QIAS01000285.1, read on the forward strand.
CTTGGCGGATTTGATTACGCCCGAGATGCGGGCGCTGGAAGCCGGGGTCCCTAGCAGCGACAAAGGACCTGGCGCCAACATTCTTGTCGGCCCGGTTTATGTCAACGGAGCCGAAGCCGGCGACGTCCTCGAGGTCAAGATTTTGACGCTCGAACCCATGGACAATTATGGAGTGAACCTGTTCGTCCAGGGGCACGGAGCGCTCTCCGACGACCTTCCCAGCATGAGAGTAAAAACTATTCCTCTGGACAAAGCACGCAATGTTGCGGTGTTTGCGCCGGGTATCGAGCTTCCGATAAGACCGTTTTTCGGTACGATGGCAGTCGCTCCTCCCGTCATGCTGGGAAGGATCAGCGATTCACCGCCTGATTATTTCGCCGGCAATCTCGATAATAAGGACTTGGTTGCCGGTACAACCTTATATATACCTGTGCAGGTCAAGGGCGCGCTCTTTAGCGCCGGGGACGGGCATGCCGGGCAAGGCGACGGAGAAGTGGACGGTACTGCCAATGAAGTCGCGTTGCGTGGGACGTTTCAACTGACAGTTCGTAAAGACCTGCATTTCAAATGGCCTCGCGCCGAGACACCCGATTACTACATGACCATGGGTTTCAGCCCCGACCTGGATCGGGCGGCGGTTCAGGCCGTGCGCGAGATGGTTGACTTTCTCTCGTCGAGATATCACCTGAATACGGAGGACGCTTACATGTTGACCAGCATGGGCGCCGACCTGCACGTGACCCAGGTGGTGGACGGTACAAAAGGAATTCACGCGATGATCCCGAAGAAGATCTTCGTTCAGCACTGAGTCATTTGACGGGGATTCGGGCTCATCCGGTACTCACACATCCTGGTTGGATGGTTGATCTTGCTTTGCTACCCGTAAAGGAGGTGTCTCCTCGTGAAATCACGACTCTTCCGCCGAACGCAGCATATCTTGGCCGTGTTTCTGTTTTCATTGACCGCGGTGGTTACGTCGTCAGCACAGGAACTGCTCTCCCGGGATGCGTATCGCTTGATCAAGGAGAATGCTTCCGGGGAGTTGCCATTCGCAGACTTCCGCAACATCGTACGATTTTCGGGTTACGCTCCTTCGCCGGGATCGGATCAAGTTGCCGAATATCTGGCGGGCCGGGCGAATGCAATGCGGATGACCAATGTCCAGATTGAGAAATATCCTGCCGATGGCAAAAGCTACAGCTGGGCTTTCAGGACTGAGCCGTCATGGGAAGGCCGTGAAGCCGAACTCTGGGTAGTGGAACCCGATTCGGAGTTGCTCGCGAGTTTCGCCTCGAGCAAGACGGCACTGGCTCGCCAGAGTCGTGATGCTGATGTCACGGCGACGTTGGTCGACGTGGGTGACGGCACGCGGCCGCAAGATTACGATGGCAAGAACGTTGAGGCACGCCTCGTTCTAGCAACCGGAGGCCTGCCAGCCGTGACACGGCAAGCGGTTTGGGAACGCAAAGCCGCGGGCGTCGTTTACTACCGGACCGCCAGCGCGATTGATTATCCCGACCTGTTCGGTTCGCTGGATTTCGCGCCGTGGTACGGACCCCACGGCGAGAATCCCCCCTTCGCCTTTTCCCTCTCCTATCGTGTCGGCGACACGCTTCGCACTCGGCTGGCTGCAGGAGAAAAACTTGTACTGCGCGCCCACGTTCGGGCCGATGCGGGCGCAGGCAACTACAATGTGGTTCGAGCAGAGATTCCCGGCGCCAACCCCGAGCTTCCGGCGGTTCTGGTCTACGCTCACGACAACAGCCGCAACACCGGGGGCGCCAACAACCTTACTGGCGTCGGGTGCATCCTCGAAGTGGCTCATGTCCTTACCACGCTGATCGCCCAGGGCAAACTACCGCGTCCGGTACGGACTATCCGCTTCATGTGGGGTCCAGAGCACTACGGAATTACCGAACATTTTCGCGGCCATCCCGATGACATGAGCCGAATTGAGGCGATGGTGAATGTGGACATGATCGGCTACAGCCAGAGCCGAGCCGGCGCGGTATTTCACCTGTATCGCACCCCCTGGTCACATCCGTCATTCATGAATGACGTGGTGCAGGAGTTTGCGGAACGCATAGGCAACGAGAATGCCATCTCGATACGCAACGCTCATTTCCTCGCTGCCCGGCAGACCGAAGGCTTCCTCGATCCGCTCTTTGCCCCCAGCGGAAGCCATGAGCAGTTCCATTACACCATCGAGGAATTTTGGGGACCGAGCGATCATGAAGATGCCAGCGACGGCAGCATAGGACTGGCTGCCGTCCTGCTCAACGACTTCCCCGATGTGTTCCTGGGCACCCAGGACGACAGGCCCGAGCTGGCGGGAGATCCGACGCAGATGCGGGCCCTGGTGGCCAGTTCCGTCTACGCACTGGCGTCCGCCTCAGCTGCCAACGCGCAGGCGCTCGTCCATAATTCCATCACCAAGGCGGAAGCGCGGCTGGCCCAGGACGCGGCCAGGGCGTTCGCGATGGTGGATGCCGCGAAGCCGGATGCGCTGAACGCTGCGGACCAAGAAGCGCGCAATGTCATCCATCACGCTTATGCTCGCGAAGTGGCTGCCCTCACTAGCGCGAAGGACGTGGTTGGCAGCGCTGCCTTCCAATCTTTGGCGGAACCTGTGATCTCCGACTGGAAGGCTCAGCAGGAACGAGTGTTAACGCAAATCGATCAGGCGGCTGCAGGGGTCGCCAGCCACGCAGGCGTTGCCAATTTCAAGCCGGTTCCGGTATCTCTCGACAAGAAGTTTGCCGCCGAGATTCCGGTGCGAGACTCGCAGATTCGTGGGCCGGTGAATTTCTTTCGAACAGAATACGGGCGTTGGTGGCTGATCGAGAAGACTGGAGATGAGCACTTCGAACAGCGGGTCCCGCTGTCAAAGTATGGACACTATATGCTGTACGAAGCCCTTAATCTCGCTGACGGCAAGAGAAGTGTGGCGGATATTCGTGATTTCATCAGCGCCGAATACGAGCCGGTAAGTGTTCAAGATGTGGACCAGTACTTTCGCTTCCTGGAAGCTGTCGGCGTCGTCCACATGAAAAAGACTGGGGGCACCAGCGGTGAGTAGCGGCTAGACCGAGAGACCCGGCAAGCGCATATCGGCATGCTGAACGGCCTGGAGATTTTCATGCTAGCGACCAAACCTGAAGCTACCACCACCTTTCCAATCACCTGGGTGCGCGAACAGTTTCCTGCGTTGCAAGCTGAACCGCGAACCGTATTTTTCGACAATGGCGCAGGCGCTCAAGTTCCGCAGCGGGTGCTGGATGCTGTCCATGACCATTTGCTCCGTCGAAATGTCCAGCGCGGGGGGCGATACCGTCAATCTAGGGAGGTTGATGCGGTCCTAACTAAGGCGCGGGAGACTGTGGCCACGTTCCTGAATGCGAAAGAACCGGAAGAAATAGCCTTTGGCATGAATGCCACCTCGTTCATGCGTCTCATAAGCCTGGCGATCGGATACGGACTTGGGCAGCGGCGAGAGATCGTCATTACGGACTTGGATCATGAGGCGAACATTGCCACCTGGCTGGCCCTCGAGCACGAGGGAGCATCAATCCGCTGGTGGAAAGTTCGAAAGGATGGTGCCCTCTACGTCGAAGATCTTGAACAACTACTCACGCCAAACACTCGGCTGGTGGCTTGCACCATGGCTTCGAACGCGATTGGTTCCGTGCTGGACATCCGCGCGATTGCGCAGCGAACACACTCGGTTGGAGCCGAGCTGTTTGTCGATGCGGTTCATTTCGGTCCCCACGGACTAATTGATGTTCAGGCATTGGAGTGTGATTACCTGGTCTGCTCCGGCTACAAGATTTTTGGTCCTCACATGGGATTCCTGTGGGGAAAGCGGGCAGCGCTGGATGCGTTACCGACATTCCGCGAGGATTTCATCCCTGACACTGCGCCGGCAAAATACGAGATTGGTACTTATGTCTATGAGAATGTTGCAGGCATGCAGGCAGCGATTTCTTACCTTGAGGAACTGGGCGAGCGTGTGAGGAATGGCACCGGGGTTGTCGGCGGAAGATATGCACTTACTGCGGCCATGCATGCCATTCGTGAATACGAAATGCGGCTTTCGGGCGCGTTGCTCGCGGGGATGGCAAAAATCGATGACGTTACCGTGTACGGTCGCAATAAGCCGTCGGACGCAGAATCGCGAGTGCCCACCGTGTGCTTCAAGGTGGGCAACGTCCGTCCCCAAGCTGTTACCGAAACGCTAGCCTCGTGTGGGATAGCAGTGAGAGATGGGCACATGTATTCCCCTCGCCTGATGCGTCGCCTTGGACTTTCAGATACGTCGGGAGCCGTACGGGCATCTCTGGTGCATTACAACACGATAGAAGAAATCGACTCGCTGCTCCACGAATTGCAGAACATCGTTACTGCCAGATAGTCTGCCGCAAAGAGACTTCCGAAGATGGCTGACAGCAAAGGCATTGCCGCGCTCACGAAACGTGTGGAATCGGATTATTCACCGGAGGCGGGGCTCCACCGGCGGTTGACCGAACGGCAACTTTCCATGATCGCCATCGGCGGCGCCATTGGGGTTGGGTTGTTCTTAGGCACCAGCATCACCATCAGTCTTGCCGGTCCGGGACTTATTGTTACGTATTTGCTGGGAGCAGGGATCGCCGTGGTGGTGGCTTACGTGATTGCCGAAATGGCGGTGGTCCATCCGGCGGCGGGTTCGTTCGGCGTCTATGCGGAAAAGTATCTGCATCCCTGGGCAGGGTTTGCGGTCCGCGCTACTTATGGGATCGTGCAAATTATTGCCATCGGCGCGGAGGTTACAGCTGTAGCCATTTATTTTGCGTTTTGGTTTCCTGCGGTGCCTCAGTGGATGTGGGTGGGAATCGCTTCGGTCTTTCTGGTGACGTTGAACGCACTGCAAGTCAACCGCTTTGGAGAGTTCGAGTATTGGTTCGCGCTGATCAAGGTCGTGGCGATTGTATGTTTCATTGGTATCGGAACCGCGTTGATTGTCGGCCTGGGCAAGCGACCAGCGTTGGGATTGGTAAATTTCACGCAGCATGGCGGTTTCTTACCTTTTGGCTGGCGAGGCGTGTGGCTCGCGCTGCCCATTGTGATCACCAGCTATATGGGGATCGAAGTCATCGCAGTCACCTCGGGCGAGGCGGAGAATCCGGAAAAGTCGATTCCACGTGCTATGCGTAATATCGTGTACCGATTAATCATCTTCTATGTACTCGCCGTAACGGTCATGCTGGCGCTGGTTCCATGGAAGAATTGAACGGAAGCCCGTTCGTGCGCGCCTTCGCCATGGTGGGAATTCCCTATGCCGCCGGCATCATGAACTTTGTTGTCATTTCGGCTGCCCTGTCGAGCGCGAACACGAACCTGTATCTCTCAACGCGAATGTTGTTTTCACTCTCTCGGGGAGCATACGCACCGGCGTGGATCGGCGGTCTCACTTCAGGTGGCGTTCCGCTGCGAGCATTGGCAATCTCGACCGGCGGGATGTTCGCTGCCATCATTCTGGCCTTCTACAACCCAAAAGGTGCATTCCTCTTGCTATACGGCACGGCGGTCGCGGGTATGTTTTTCGTCTGGCTAGTCATCCTCGCCAGCCATCTGCAGTTTCGAAAAGCGCTCGGAGCCAAGGTAAAAGCGCTGCCGTTACGAGTGCCGTGGCACCCTTATCCAACGGTCTGTGCAATGGTCCTGATAGTGGCGATCGCTATCAGTACAGTTTGGGTAGATGGGCTGAAATACACGGTTCCGACTTATGCGGCGCTGCTGTTACTCGTGACTGGTGTCTATGTTTTCTTTTTCGCCCGGCGTAGTCGATCCATTTCTCCGAGCTGAGCAGGGAGCACATTGCCAAAGGACAGCCAACGTTGGGCAATTTTCGCTACCGCGGTGATCAGCACCAGTATCGGCATGATGATCTGGGCTGCCGTCTTTCCATTGCTGAATCCGTGGACGAAGACTCTAGGGATCTCTCACACGCAGGGCGGAATGCTAATGGCGGTTTTCTATTTGCCCGGGCTGCTCATCACGCTGCCCGGGGGCGCGATCTTCGACCGCTATCCGGGACGCAAACCATACATTGTGGCTTGGCTTCTGATCGTAGGCGGCACCGCACTCATGACGGTAGCGACAGGATTCGTCATGCTGTGCGCGGGGCGTCTCATATTCGCCAGCGGATTAAAACTGCACAATGTAGGTGCTCCCAAAATGCTCGCCTCATGGTTCCGCGGGCATCGGCGCCTGGGGCTGGCCATGGGGCTGTACACGTGGTCGTTCACCTTGGGAGTCTTCTTCAGTCTGACGTTCCTGGGACGAATCGCGGAAAAATATAGCTGGAGAGGCGCAATGTTGTTCGTCCTTTTGCTGGCGGTGTTCGCTTTGTTCCTGGTGTGGTCCATGGCACGGAGTCCCGAAGGCACAACGGTTGCATCCAACCTGGTCCTTAATTTGGCTACGCTTAAGAACTTCACTCCAGCGGTCTGGCTGATCGCGGTGATGTACCTCTTCTACAATGCGGGCTCAGATTCCTACTACACGTTCACCCCCGACTATCTGGTTAGGCGTGGATACGCTCTGGCAGACGCCTCCTCGGTGGTAGGGGCCTATGCCTGGATTGCCTTCGGCTTGAAGCCGTTCACCTCGTCTTTCCTCAAGAACAAAACGGCTCCCTGGTTTGTTGTTTTCGGTAGCACCGTGGCGATCATCGCTTTTATCTTGCTGCTGCAACCCCATCTTCATCCGATGTTTATCTCGGTGCTGATCGGGATTTCAATCGCCTTCTGCATGCCTGCTTTGTTGTCTCTGCCTGCATTCTTTGTTTCGCCGGAACACACCGGCCAGGCATACGGCTTGTTGCAATTCTTTTATAGCCTGGGCTTCTTTGCTCAGCCTTTGATCGGCTTATCCATTGATCGCACAGGAGGCCACGCGATCGCGTACGCGCTGATGAGTGCCTATTGTGCCGTGGCCCTGGTTGCATCGCTCGCATTGATTGTGGTTTCCACTCGCGCAGCCAGTGTTCAAGAGGTCTCTTAGTTACACAAGGTGGGTTCGAATGTCGCAGCGGCAAATCATGAGAGCCGTCGTTATTCACCGGCACGGTGGGCCGGAGGTTTTAAAACTTGAGGCATCGTGGCCTCGGCCGGTTCCGGGGCCGGGAGAAATTCTCGTCAAAGTCGGGGCATGTGGACTGAATTATCTGGATATCTTTGCTCGCAATGGAATGCCGGGTGAGGAAGTACCACTTCCTTTGATCACCGGGGGCGATATCTCGGGCACCGTCGTCGCCCACGGACAAAACGTAACTTCTCCTGCTCTCGGCACTCCTGTAGTTCTCGATCCCAATTGGGGTTGCGGGGCTTGTGAATATTGTCACGACGGACTGCAGTTGAGCTGCCTGAGCGGTCACATGTTAGGCGAGCGTGACGATGGCGGGCTGGCGGAGTTCGTGAAGTGTCCGGCTACACAAGCTATCCCGATGCCCCCGGAGTACAAATTCGAGGAAGCTGCCGCCCTTCCTATCACGTTCGGGACCGCCTACCGCATGGTGATTACTCGCGGGCAAGTTCGGCCAGACGATGTAGTAGTGATTCTTGGCGCCGGTGGCGGGGTGGGGATTGCGGCCTTGCAGCTGGCCAAGTTAGTTGGGGCGCGAGTGATTGACACTGCGTCCACTGAGAAGAAACTTGAGTGTGCTCGCAAACTCGGCGCCGATTATCTGGTGAACTATGTGACCGACAAAGAGTGGGACCAAACCATAAGAAAAATTACGGCCAAGCGCGGCGCGGATGTCGTCATCGAGTCGGTTGGAGCGGCCAGTTGGGAAAAGAGCATTCGCTGTTTAGGAAAGGGAGGCCGGCTCGTGACCTGTGGAGCGACCTCGGGGCCGATGGCCACTACCGATATCCGTTATGTTTTCCGCCGCGAACTCAACATTATCGGCAGCGACGGCTGGACGCACAATGAACTCCGTCGCGTGATTGGACTCGCTTTTCAGCGCAAGCTGGCGCCGGTAATCCACAGCGTCCTGCCGCTGGAGAAAATCGCGGAAGCCGAGCAACTACTCGAGGATCGGGCTGTCTTTGGCAAGGTCATCATCACTCCCGGAGCACCCGATGCTGCCTGATAACCTGGGCTACATTTTTCAGGACGCGCTTCGCTTGCATCCCTCGAGCGAGGTTTTGTTCCAGGACGACGTCCAGGTTACTTATACGACATTAGACGAGAACTGCAGCCACGTGGCGAGCGGCTTGCAGAAGCTAGGTGTCGAAGCAGGCGACCGTGTTGCTCTGCTGTTTGGAAACCACTATCGCTATATTGAGACGCTGCTGGGATGCATGCGTTGCAAGGCGATTGGAGTGCCTCTGAATGCCCGGCTCAGTGATGAGGCGCTGCTTTACATCATCTCTGATAGTGAGCCCAGGGTCTTCATCATCGGAAAGACCATGCTGGAAGCGGGATTGCGGCTGGCTCGAAAACTTCCCCGCGTGCGCATTGTGGTTGATTCCTCTTCTGGCGATGGATATTTGCCTTATGACGAGATGATCGAATCGGCAGCGGGCCAAGAATTCAATCGCACTCCCACAGCCTTTGACGACATTTGCATGCTTCCTTACACGTCGGGATCGACCGGCAAGCCTAAGGGAGTTCTGCTCACGCACGGCGGTCAGATATGGAACACCGACGTTGAGCGCAAGGCCATGATGCTGGACGAAACTGAGCGCGCACTCGTCGCCGTTCCGCTATACCACAAGAACGCAATGCTGGGAGCGGTGAAACCGTTTCTACTGGCTGGGGGGTCGATGGTGGTGCTGCATGGTTTTGATCCTGCCGAAGTGTTGCTCGCGATTCATCGGTTTCGTGCTACCTACATCACGGGGGTGCCCGCGATGTACAAGATGATGTTGGCTCAACAGGAAGTCATGCCCGAGGTGGATGTGTCCTCGCTGCGCTACGCCGTTTGTGGCTCGGCGGAGGTTCCGGAAGAACTTCTCGAACGGTTCCGCCGTGTATTCGGATCGCCCATCGCCGAGAGTTACGGCCTCACAGAGGGCGGCCCAGTACCGGTGATTAATACCCGCTGGGGTCTGAAGAAGAGAGGAAGTTGCGGCCGCGAATTTCCGGGATGTGATGTGAAGTTGCTCGCAGAGGACGGAATTACCGAAGTAGGGCTGGACGAGGCGGGCGAATTAGTTACACGTAACCCAGGTCTGGCTAGAGGCTGGCACAAAAATTCCGTGATGGTTGGCTCTACACCGGTGACCTTCTACGGAAGGACAAGGATGGATACTTCTATTTTGTCGGTCGTCGAGACGACGTCATTGATGTTGGCGGAGAGAGAGTTTATCCCAAAGAGGTCGAGGACATTCTGCTGCGCCACGCGAACATCCGCGACGTTTGCGTGGTAGCGGCGCCTCATCCGGTTAAGGGAAAAGCTCCGGTCGCCTTCGTGGCGGAGCGGACACCGGGCGAAACCTCTGAACAGGAACTCCAAAACTTTTTCCTTTCCCGCGGTGCGGCGTTCGCTCACCCGCGCCGCGTCATTTTCCTGGAGAAGCTTCCTCTGAACAGTACGGGGAAGTTCGACCGGAAAAAGATGATGGAGATGGCTTCTGAACTTACTATAGAGCCGGGAGGAATCCCCCTTGGACGTCACTGACATAGGTCGTTCTCCCTACCAGGTTTTTTTGGGGATTAAGCTGCGGCGCGCGGATACGGAGGGAGTGGAGATTTTTCTTCCATTCCGGCAGGAATTTCTTCGCGAGGCTGAGTCCGATTGGTTGCACGGCGGCATTGTGAGCGCCCTGATCGACATCGCAGGCAACTATGCGGTCGAGGCAAAGGTTGGCGAGGGGGTGGCAACCGTCGACATGCGAGTTGACTATCTCCGTCCCAGTCGTGGGGACCTCACTGCCACCGCGACCGTGGTAAAACTCGGCAAAACAACGGCGCTGTCTGATGTGTGTGTCCGCGAGTTGAAGGGGGATTTGGTGGCGGTGGGCCGTGCCATGTACGCAGTTCCAACGAAAAAGTAGAGCCAAAGAGCCCATCAAGGACGGTGGTCTGGCTACGCCGCGCCCGCGGCAACATCTTAGGTCGGAGCCCCAGCCAGCGGGAGCCAGATTTGAAAACGCGTGTCACCGGGTTTGGAAGTAACCTGAATATTGCCACGGTGCTTCTTCACAAGTCGCTGGACAGTGTCCAGGCCAAGACCAGTGCCTTGTCCAACTCCTTTGGTGGTGAAAAATGGTTCAAAGATGTGCGGCTTGATCTCAGGTGAAATCCCGGGACCGTTGTCGCCAATCTCCACTACCACGCAAGCATCCTCGCGATAAGTTCGAACTCGAAGCTCGCCTTTTCCTCCCATTGCGTCGATGGCATTGTCGATGATGTTGGTCCAGACCTGATTGAGCTCGCTGCCGAAAGAATTCACGAGCAGGGGAACGCGCTGGTAATCGCGCTGCACGGCCACTCCTTGTTTCAACTTGTGATTCAAGATCGTAAGCGTGGTTTCCAGGCTTCTTACAATATCGACGTTTTGCACCGGCGACTGGTCCATGTAGGTGTATTCCTTGATCGCACCCACCAAGTCCGAGATCCGCGACGTGCTGCTCTCGATTTCATGCAAGAGAGTTGCGACCTCCACAGAAGCGGCGATCCTGACCAGAGCGGCTCGCGCAGTGTCTGCATCGAGGTTTGCGAACAGCGATTCCAGCACCTCCGGCTTGATATTTCTGCGCGCAAGGTCAGCTGCCAGCTGCCATAGATCGTTTTGCCCGTGACTGCGCAATAAGGAGTCAATCTGATCCTCCAGGTCGCTGATGGTCAGAGCATCGGCCGGAACGACATCTTTTTGTGTGAACGAAGCTTCCAGTTTTTCGATTTCTGACTTCTGCGCGGAAGTGAGATCACGCCTTCCCAACTCGACACTCGCGTTCTTGATTTTCTTT
>QIAS01000285.1:11589-11918 GCA_003225615.1 Acidobacteriota bacterium
GTGGTCAACTCTGGCATCTTCTGCACGAGTTCGGAAAATAGCGAAACCGGGAATTTCAGAACTCGGCCGTCTGTGACCGCCCGACCGGTTACAGTGAACTGCTTCATTCTGGAGAAGGGCAGCACGCCAGTCACGTCGCCCGGCTTGCCTGGAAGCACAATAGTTTCGCCGCCGAATTCGCCGCGCCACTGAAATTGGCCTTCCAGAATCACAAACATCCAGTCCGCTGGATCGCCCTGACGGACATAGGTATCGCCTGCCTTGAGATGCACCTCTTGCGTCTGAGCAAGAAACCACGTGATCTGATCATCGGGCAGATCGGCGAATGC
>QIAS01000286.1 GCA_003225615.1 Acidobacteriota bacterium
TTACACCATGCAGGGCGTTGAACACGGTGGCCATCATAGCGACTGGGCTGAGCTTTGCGTTATTCAGCACCTGGTAGTGAAATTCTTTGGTCGTAGGACCGCCATGGATCGTCAGCGTGACCGGGATCATGTCAGGCTTCTTGTCAAATAAGCCCATGATGCCGGTATGCCGATCCTGCACGAACGCACCCACTGGTTCTGTCGTATTGACGATTTTGAAGGCATTCAGCGGTGAGGGCAGAGTCGCCAGCACCTCGGCCTTCGTCATGGGAATGTCTACCATCCCAAACTGCAGCAGCGGATGGCCGCACGCCAGCAGCCGTTGAGGATCCATGTAAGTCACGGTGCATGTAGCCGCGATATCCATATCGCCGCTCACCAGGATCGCGCTCACGGCGGAACCCGGCTCTAGCGGTTCAGGCTGCTTCTTCTGGGTCACTGAGCCCGCTCCCATGACGGGCACAATGCCGGCCGTGGCGAACTGCGGAGCAAACATGCGTACCGCTTCTTCGGAAAATCCGTTGAACACTAGAGGCGTATCGATCGGCTTCAGAACACTGGTGAACCCCTGGGTACCGAGACTGGAACTGTTTCCCGGCGCAGCGCTCTTGCTCGATACGCTTTCCGCCTTCGCCTGCACCGGAGCGGAATCGCCCGCTACGGTGCGGTCCATCGCGTTGATCTCCAGCATCTCGGCAATAGGAGTCACTCCAGCAATAGGTTCCTTGGAGAACTCGCCAATCCGAAACGCGAGAGCACCTGCAAGTTTGCCGTCAATATAGACCGGGCTGCCGCTCATGCCGGCAACTACGCCGGTGTACTCGGCTTTCTCGCCGTGCAAGCGCACCAGAATCACATCCCCTTTTGGTCCATTGACGTTGTGCATCACGCCTAGGACTTCCACCCCCATCGCTTCCGGCTTTACGCCCTGAAAAACGGTGTAGGCGACACCACGCATCCCGGCGTGGATTTGGTCAACTGGAATGGTTTGAATAGGTTTGCTCTGAGCTGTGACTGCGGCGGGTGACACCAGACAGCACAGGGCTGCAAGAGAGAGAAGAACATTTCTCATTAATTTGCCCCGGAGGCCAGTCCTTCGGCCCAAGATCTTCTATCTTTTAACTAGTCTCCGCGTAATGTTCTTTTGCCAGGAGGGGAGCGAGCCAAAGCTAAGCAAAATCATCCCAACCGCGAAGCTGTGCATCTATACTAGCACAGGGTATTCCCGGCCCGTACAGGGTTTTCCGCGAGGTTTTACATGTTTTTTGAAAAATTTGCCCGCCAATTCAGGCAAATACCTTATGAGCTGGCCGCTATCTTGTTGATCTTAGCGCTGGGGGCTCTTGCCCCGCTATTTGGCCAAAACCAACAGCCGCAACAGGCTCCCGCCAACACTCAACAGAATCCCAATACCCAGACGCCCCCTCCGGAGGCGGGCGGCCCGGGCGGCGACGTCGGCCCCTACGCCGTGCCGAAAAAAAAGGAAGAGCCTCCACCGCCTCCCCCCGAGAAGCCCAAGAAAATCGAAGGCATGCCCGACTATTCCATCAATGTGGACGTGCCGCTGGTTAACGTGGACGTCTCCGTTCTCACCAAAAACGGCCAATTCGTGCCCGGATTGAAGAAAGACAATTTTCGCGTACTTGAAGACGGCGTGCCTCAGAAGATCACCAACTTTGCGCAGGCTGAGGCCCCGATTACTGCTGTGATGCTGGTGGAATTTGCCTCTACCAACTATTACTTCCTATACGACGCGCTCAATGCCTCTTACAACTTTGCCAATAGCTTGAAAAAAGACGACTGGATAGCAGTCGAGTACTACGATATGAAGCCGCACATCCTGGTGGATTTTACCCAGGACAAGCGTGCCATCATGGGCGCGCTAAATTCTTTGCGTATCCCTACATTCAGTGAGACGAATCTGTTTGACGCTCTGTATGACACCATGGATCGCTTGGACCGAGTCGAAGGCCGGAAGTACATCATCCTGATTTCCAGTGGCGTAGATACATTCAGCAAGCTCAATCTGGACCAGATGCTCAAGAAAGTGAAGGCTACCCACAACATCACTATTTACGCCGTGAGCATTGGCCGCGCGGTGAGAGAGTACTACGAAGCTCACGGGGCGACGTTGCCTCACGGTCTGGCACCAATCCAGAATATTGATTACCTGCAGGCTGACAACGAAATGAACACATTCGCCCGGCTCACGGGTGGCAGGGCGTACTTCCCGCGCTTCGAAGGTGAACTACCGGAAATCTTCCACGACGTTGCTGCCGACATTCGCAACCAGTACAACCTGGCGTACCATCCCACGAACCCCAAGCTGGATGGTACCTATCGCAAGCTGAAGGTCGAGTTAGTTGCGCCAGAGGGGGGCCCGCTGAAAGTGAAAGACCAGAAGGGCAAGGACGTGAAGATTCAGATCATTGCCCGTGAAGGGTATACCGCGAAGCACACCGTGGAATAGGGTGCTTCTAGTTAGTGACTTGATTCAGTGCGCGTGGAAGAATTGATCCAAGAGAAAAAGAAATCCAACTCCTAAGAACACCAGGAGCGCCATTCCGGCACCGGGTTCCTTGTTGACTTCCGGCATTAAGTCAGTGGCAGCCACGTAGATCGTCACTCCTGCGGAAAGCGGGAGACCTGCGCTTACATCACGGCGAAACGCAGCCATGGTTAGAACCCCTGCGAAGGTCGCCGCTCCTAGCACCGCCGAGGCCCCCCAGGCGAATCGACGGCTGCGGCCGCTTGCCAGCATGACAGAAGCCACCGTGAATCCTTCCGGAATTTTGTGGAGAAAGACTGCCAGAAAAATAATCCAGCCCAACCAATTGGAAACCAGAAAGCCAGACGCGATGGCGATCCCGTCAAAGAAGGTGTGAATAATAAGTCCTATCAACACTGAGTAACTCTTGTGGGGATGAACGAATTCGTCAGTGTGAATTTCTTCGCCGAAGTGAAAATGTGGAGTGACCGTGTGCTCAAAAAAGTGAACGATTAAGTAACCGATCAATACCAGGAACGCAGCGCTCTTGCCGCGCAGTTCCAGACTCGCAGGCACCATTTCGACAACAGAGGTGGCCAGCATGAATCCCGCACCCAAAGCCACAAAATATTTCAGATACCGGCGTTCCCAGTCCCGCTGAACAATGATCGTGCCACCGAAGACGTTAGCGGCGGCGGCGGTAAGCCCAAGCAAGAGGCTGGTCGCGATGGGGTGCATGGAGCGCGGAGAAGAATACCAGTACCGAGGGCCGAGTACCTAGTACAGGGTGAGTTGAATCGGCACCCGCCGCACGTTGACTTGCCTTCACTGCACACCTAAGATTTGGGCCGGGGCTGGAGCGCCTCTCCTGTGGTCGGCCAAAATATTTCCCACTATCGAATTATCGAGAAGCTCGGCGGCGGTGGCATGGGTGTGGTTTATAAGGCGGAGGACTCGCGACTCTCTCGCCTTGTTGCTCTCAAATTCCTGCCCGATGAAGTAGCTCACGATCCCCAGACGCTGGAGCGTTTTCGCCGCGAAGCGCGCGCCGCTTCAGGCTTGAATCATCCCAACATTTGCACCATTTATGACATTGAAGAAGCCGACGGCCAAACCTTTATCGCCATGGAGTTGCTTGAGGGCCACACCCTCAAGCACTTGATCAGCGGACGGCCCTTGGAACTGGAAACAATTCTGGAACTAGGAATCCAGATCGCCGATGCGCTAGAGGTGGCACACGCCAAGGGTATCGTGCATCGCGACATCAAGCCGGCCAACATTTTCGTTACCCACCGCGGC
>QIAS01000287.1:0-3936 GCA_003225615.1 Acidobacteriota bacterium
CTATCGTGTCGGAACTAAACCTGTCTTAACCCGCGCTGGTCAAAGCAACTCGCCTTCAGGTCTCCAAGCTGTTTCCAGGGCTCGCTCCGTTTCCGCGATACAATCGCATTTTATTGATATACGCAGCCACCGCCGGGTCCACATACCTGGTCAGCGGCTTCCTCTTGGACGCCGCCGCGCGGATTGCAGTTGCCGAAATATCCTGATTCACCCCTTCCAGCAGGTGTACCGTAACGCCGGGGAGCACCAGGTCTCCTTTTGCCGCCTGTTTCTGAAATGGCTTGGTCACTGCGGGCGCGGGACGTAGTCGCTCCGGCAAGGCATTGGCGACGTCTGCCAGAGAATAGCCTGGTCGGCTGGCTACGATGAATTCGCATTCCCGAAACAAAGCTTCCGGCTCGCGCCAGTTTGCAATCTCCCGAAATGCGTCAATGCCAATCAGAAAAAATAGCCGATCACTCTTTCCCATGGTCCGCTTGAAACGCCGCACCGTATCGATCGAGTAGTTCGCAGCTTCCGGCGCTTCAGGCCTTCTTTGCCGGGAGCCTTTGCCCGCAGCCGCCATCCCCGCTGTTTCCGGGGCCTCTAAGGTTGACGGAAGAAACGCCTTCTCATTAGCGGTGGCCAGCACTACCATCGCCAACCGGTCGAAGTATGAGCTCCGAGGCTGATCCTGCTTATGCGGCGGAACATTCGCCGGCACGAAGTGAATTTGTTTCAATTGGCATCGCTCACGGGCGGCTTGCGCCAGCGCGATGTGGCCGCGATGGATAGGGTCAAAGGTTCCGCCGAATATTCCGATATTCATGGGTTTCGTTCAGGAACAGACGTTAGTTTCATGGTTTTCCTGTGGCTCTTGCAAGTTTTTGTTCCCTGGAAGCAACACAATTCGTACTTTCCACAGGGCGCTATGGTTGTATAGGAGCGCGCTTCGCCGGTGGTCGAAAGCCGTTGTCTGACGCCCAGTCCCGTCGGCGAGCGGCAATTGGCCATGACGCGAAATGAACTAGGGTAACTCGCTCATTTCCCATTACGCCACTAGGATTTATTTGGTATGCGATTGAACCTCCCCCTTCTTCGCACACGCTATATCCCTCCCGCTCGGGCACCCATCCTGAGTTACGGAGTAGCGGTGCTCAGCACCACCCTCGCCCTCATTCCCGCCCTGCTGCTCCACAATATCGTTGAAAGCCGCCTCCTCGTCTTCGCCGTCGCTGTCATGGTCAGTGCCTGGTATGGGGGATGGAAGCCCGGCCTGGTTGCCACCTCCTTTGCCCTCACGGTCAGCTCGTATTTTGCGCTCACCGGCGACCACACCCCCGCGGAATATCGCCACGCCGTTCTGCAACTCGCACTTTTCATTCTCATAGCCCTGCTCATCTGCTGGTTCAACGCCGCTTTGCGCGCAGCCCAGGAGGGACTGCTCCGGTCCGAAGGCAATTTCCGTTCCCTCGTCACCAACGCGCCCTATGGCATTTGCCGCTGTGACGCAAAGGGTACTCTACTCGATGCCAATCCCTCACTCGTCTCGATTCTGGGCTACGGCAACGCCTCCGAACTCGTCGGGCGCCACGTCGGCACGCTCTACGCCGATACCCAGCAGTGGTTCCAACTCGCCGATTATTTCCGCTCGCTTAAAGAATTCAACGGGGTTGCGGCCGAGTGGCTGCGCCAGGATGGAACTCCGATCGTAGTGCGAATTTCGGGCCGCACCATTCATGACCAAAAAAATGGCCCTTCCTACGAGCTGTTCACCGAAGACGTAACCGAACGCCGCACCCTCGAACTGCAACTGCGCCAGTCACAAAAGATGGAAGCGGTGGGGCGCTTGGCGGGCGGAGTGGCCCACGATTTTAACAATCTGCTCATGGTGATCTCCGGCTACTCCGAGTTCCTGCTGGAGCGTCTGGGCCCCGACCCAAGGCTTCGCGTTCCAGCACAGGAGATCGCTAACGCAGCCCAGCGTGCTACCTCACTGACCCGACAACTTCTGGCCTTCAGCCGCAAGCAGATGCTGGCTCCCAAAGTCCTCAACCTGAATGAAGTGGTCACGGAAAACCTGAAAATGCTGACCCGCATGATCGGGGAGGACATTGAACTGGCCATGGTTCCGGGCGAGAACATCGGAGCCGTAAAAGCTGATCCCGGTCAGATCGAGCAGGTCATCATGAATTTGGCCGTCAATGCCCGCGATGCCATGCCGCATGGCGGCAAACTCACGATTGAGACTGCGGCTGTCACTTTGGACGAAACTTACGCCCGATTCCACGCCCCGCTGCAGCCCGGCGATTACGTCATGCTGGCCATCAGCGACACGGGGAGTGGCATGGATTTTGAAACCCAGTCCCGCATCTTCGAGCCATTCTTCACCACCAAAGGCACTAAAGGCACCGGGCTGGGACTATCCACGGTCTACGGCATCGTGAAGCAGAGCGGCGGCTACATATGGGTTTACAGCGAGCCCGGCAAGGGAACGACTTTCAAGATTTATCTCCCCCGGGTCACAGCAACTGGCGCCGTCGAGGCTCCTCAGCCGGCCGCCGCGGTTACCGAGCGGGCTGATGGAATGGAGACCATTCTGCTGGTCGAGGATGAAAGCAATTTGCGACGTTTGGCCCGCCAGTACTTGCAAAATCAGGGCTACACAGTTCTTGAAGCTGCGGACGGCGCTGCTGCCATCCGCGTCTGCAACGCTCACGTCGGGCCCATTCACCTGCTGTTGACCGACGTCATCATGCCGGGAATGAATGGGCGCGAACTAGCTCAGAGCATTTCTTCCCTGCGTCCCGCCATTAAAGTTCTCTACATGTCGGGCTACACGGAAAATGCTATTGGCCACAACGGCACGCTGGCAGCAGGCGTAACCCTGCTCCAGAAGCCCTTCACGCTCCCCGCGCTCAAAGCCAAAGTGCGCGAGGTGCTTGACTCGGAGGCTCTCCCCCAGGAGGTTGTTATGGCTGCTCACAGTACCAAGGAAGCTGGATTCACGGATCTGCGGGAAAAGTTACCGCCGTTTCGTGCCCAGCGTTTTAATCTGCACCTGCCGCTCCGTTACCGGCGGCTTGGCGAACAAGGATGGAGGAAGGGGACGACTGAAAATATCAGCCGCTCCGGCCTGCTGTTTCAGGCCGAAGAAATGCTGCAACCCAGCGCCCAATTGGAAATCAACCTGGTGTTGCCGGTGGAGATTGCCGGACTGGCTGCCACCGAAGTCGTCTGCCGTGGCGAAGTAGTTCGCTCCATAGAACGAACCGAGTCTGCCGTGGCCCCCGCGCTGGCCGCCAAGATACTGCAATACCGCTTTCAGCACGGGGCCCAGATACCGGAGGCGTAGCTGCGATAACGAGTACTGAATACCAGGTACCGAGTAGCGAGCGCCGACTTCGAGGCGCGATTGGATTGTTTTTTCTCCTGGGAATTGCGGTGGGACACTAAAGCACTCAGCAGAAAGGGCGGCTGCCCGGCCGCCCTCTTTTTAACTTCTCCGATTGCAGGTTCATGCTGCTTGTCGCACACCGCTTAGCCTGTGGCTGGCAGTCCCTCTCTGCGTCCTCTGCGAAAGGTCCGCCTTCTCTGCGGTTAAAGATCTTTTTAAGTTTTACTAACCCGCAGCCTGAAGTTCCGCCGCACGTAGCGCTTCCACTCTATCCGCCATAGCGTAATTCAACTCCTCCACCCCTTTCCCAGTCACCGCAGAAATTGGATAAAGCTCCAGCCCCTTGCTCTTTGCATACCGCTTCAGCTTGGCCAGCTTGTCTTTATTCGCCACGTCGATTTTGGACGCGACCATAATCATGGGCTTGTCTTCCAAGTGGGCGCCAAAACTCTCCAACTCACCCCTGATGACCTCGAAATCATTGACCACGTCGGACCGCCCACTACTATCAGAAACATCTACCAGGTGCACCAGCAATCGCGTGCGCTCAATATGGCGCA
>QIAS01000287.1:4011-4892 GCA_003225615.1 Acidobacteriota bacterium
CTCCTTTCCCACCACCACCACGCCCAGATTCGGTTCCAAAGTCGTAAACGGATAATCCGCAATCTTCGGACGCGCTGCCGAGATGCGCGAAATCAAAGTGGATTTCCCTACATTCGGAAACCCCACCAGCCCCACATCCGCCAGCAGCTTGAGCTCCAGACGAAAGACGCGTTCCTCTCCCGGTCGCCCCTCTTCATGCTCCCGCGGAGCCTGGTGCGTGGAAGTTGCAAATCGCGCGTTACCGCGCCCACCCCGCCCGCCCTGCGCCACCACAATACGTTCATCGGCCCGCGAGAAGTCATGCACCTTCTCACCCGTGTCGGCGTCATACAAAATTGTTCCCACGGGAACTTTCAAAGTGACGTCCGTGCCTTCACGTCCCGTCTTGTTCGAACCTTCTCCGTGACGTCCGCGCTGCGCTTTGTACTCCGGATTGAAACGGAAATGCACCAGAGTATTGTGGCGCTCGCTCGACTCCATGATCACGTCGCCACCCTTGCCACCATCTCCGCCCGACGGCCCACCCCGAGGCACATACTTCTCCCGCCGGAAAGCAACACAACCATTACCGCCATCCCCAGCCTTCACCCGGATTTTCGCTTCATCAATAAACAAAGTCGTTACTCACCCAATCCACGGGATAATCCACGTGGGAACGGGCACCCCGCCCGTCTCAGCCGAGCAAAACGAGGCGCACCCCCGCCGCATGCGATGCGACCGCGCACTCCAGCGTTGTAATCCGCCCGTGTCTGCCTTTGCGTCTGTCACTAGCCCCCAAAAGCAACAAAGCCTCCCACGCCTTCATCTGAGCATAGTCGCCTCAATGTGCGGCAGGGCTCGGGCATGTCAACGGCAGAATTCGGATCGCTCACCTTACTCTT
>QIAS01000287.1:4932-5446 GCA_003225615.1 Acidobacteriota bacterium
CCGAGTCGTCGGAGAAATTCTTGCCGGCGTGCTCCTCGGACCCAGCCTGCTCGGGCGTCTAGCCCCAAGTCTGTCCACGAAAATATTTGTCGGCAACTCCGGCAGCGATCACCACGCCGTAATCCTGGGATTTCTCTATAACCTCGGGCTGCTCCTCTTGATGTTCGCCTCGGGTGCCGAAACCAAAGGATTATTCCACCGTCAGGATACGCGAGAAGTGGCATGGCTCGGAATAGTTGGCACCGGCCTGCCTTTCGTCTTAACTCTAATTCTTGCGCCGCTGCTGCCTTTGCAACTGCTCATGGGTGCCACCGGACAAACCATCCCGCTGCTGCTGGTGGTCAGCATTGCCATGGCGGTAACCTCGATTCCGGTCATCTCCAGGATCTTGCACGACCTGCAGATTCTCCATACCCGTTTTGCCCGCCTGATTCTCGGAGTAGCGGTGATGGAGGACGTCGCTCTCTGGGCAGTGCTGGCGGTTGCCACTGCTCTCGCACAATCAGCAAACGTC
>QIAS01000288.1:0-2081 GCA_003225615.1 Acidobacteriota bacterium
TGGGATCAGTTGGAGACACTACATATTTGGCATCTCTGCCGGATTTGGGGTTCTGGGCAGTGTTAAATTGGCCGTTCTCGCCATTCGGACGCAGGTTGGCGGAAGCGCAACCAATCTTTTCAATATCGTGCAGATGGCAGCCTACATCGCGGCACTGTTAATTTGGATGACTTACCTGGCCACGCGTGAGCCTGAATCTCCCCGCGTGACCTCGGTGCCCAGTACGAATCTCGAGGCTTGGAACCAAGCCTTGCGGCAGGTTCTCGAGCGCTAACTACTTTTCCTCCGGCGCTTTATTCTTCGCTAGTTCCCGCACATACTGGACCAAGCCGCGGATCTGATCTTCGGTGAGGCTTTTCTTAAACGAGGGCATATCCTTCTTGCCATTAGCGATAATTTCCGCCAACTCCGCGTCCGAGTGCTTCTGGACTTCTGCCGAGCGCAAATCGGGAGCGTTCATGCTTTTTCCCAGCGGTGTACCAGCCCCGTCCGTGCCATGACAGGAAGCGCAATTCGACTTGAACTTTACCGTCATTCTATTGTTTCCGCTTTCGCCGGTGTTTTCTGCCCGGGCCGGCTGCAGAAATAGCCAAGCCATTAGAAAAAGCGCCCCCAAGAGCGCGACTCTGGACTTTTCCAATCCACTATCCTCTGAAATTTCCATGATCAGAATTTTCTCACCTCGAGAGTTCTCATCGGTCCTTAGCCGAAAAGACGTGGAGATCGGTACTGTCCTTTGGGCCGTATCCGTGGCGCACTTTAAAGAAGAACGCGGAGGGCTGTCAAGAGCACGGGGTAAGCCGGCTAGATTTCAAGCGCGGGACCATGCAGAGAGGTTAGGCGCTCGAATACGTTTTTTACCACACGATCGCACCGCGGAGCCATAAACGAGAAGGCAGTGGGGCGGCTGGTGCCGGCACGCGCATACAGTTCGCGCCGCAACAGGGCGCGGGCACGGTGCAGGCGAACTTTGACGTTCTGTTCGGTGAGTTCGAGTGCCTCGGCAGTTTCGGCAGTACTGAGCTCTTCCATGTCACGCAGCATGAGCACGGTGCGGTAGGTCTCCGGGAGCGAGAGAATAGCGGCTTCGAGCATGCCCTTGGTCTGCGCCGCAGCGGCCTCCTGCTCGGGGTTGGGCACATTGGATGGAAACATCATGTTTTCTCCTGGCGAGTTGGGGCTCGCATCGAGAGCTTCATAGCGGCGCCTCCGATTGGCTCGCGCCAAGGCCTCGTGCACGGCAATACGAGTCAACCAGGTGGAGAACTTGGCCCGACCGGCAAACTGGTCGAGGTGTTGATAGGCGCGTACGTAAGCATCCTGCATAACATCCTCGGCTTCGGCATCCTCGCGAAGGATGGCGCGCGCCACGCGATAAAGCCTCTGGTTGTAGCGCCGCATCAGGATTTCAAATAGTGCTGTCTCGCCCGCCAGGACACGGTGGACGACTTCCTCGTCCGCCAGTTCCGCAGATCTCCCCAGCTCCAGGATGTCACCTTGCAGAATTCCCATACTCTATAGATCACTTAACACCAGAATGGTTACACCGGCGCAACTGCAACGGAAAAAGATCTTTAATGCATTCCGCTGGCTCAAACCACTATCGAGAGCTTCAGTTTCCTTTCATCTTCTCCCTCACGCTATGGGCCAGTTTCTCGATCTCTTCGGCCTTCTTGATAACGTCCAGGGAAAGCATATTCTCATTCGACTTATCCACAAATGCTTTCAGCTCGGTCGAAAGCCTTAACAGTTTATCCGCATCGCGTTTGAGCGCCGCGTGACGCTCTTCGTTCGCCTTCTTGGCGAGATCCCGTTCCATCTTGCGGCGGGCTTCGTCCTCAGGATGAGGCTGGGACATGGGTGGAATCGGCTGCTGTACAACGGTGCGGAGCACGTCATCTTGCTGAGCAGCAGTTGACATGATGCCCAGCATGAGAACCGTTATTACAATGCAAGCAATGAGTTTAGAGGTCACGACCACCTCAACATGGCTAATTATACGAAAGCGGGTCTTAGGTCTCGGCAGCACTCACGGGGTGGTTGCTATAATCGCGTGCAAAAATGACGATCTTTACGCTCCT
>QIAS01000288.1:2126-7306 GCA_003225615.1 Acidobacteriota bacterium
GCGCGAGGATACGATTGCATTCTTGCGTCACGACGTCCCTAAGATCCTGCTGATCGTCATCGGCGCATTCGTGCTGATCCGTATTTTGCGTGCCGTTACGGGCCGTATCACCTCGCTGGAAAGTAGGCGGCTTCCCGGCCTACGCGCCCAGCAAGTGCGCACTCTGGCCAGCGTCCTTACCAGCGTCGGCGTCGTGATCATTCTGTTTGTCGCCGGGCTCGAAGTCCTGGATGTGCTCAAAATAAACATTGGGCCCTTGCTCGCCAGCGCGGGGATTGCCGGCTTAGCCATTGGCTTCGGCGCGCAAACTATGGTTCATGACATGATCAACGGGTTTTTCATTTTGCTCGAGAATCAGTTCGATCTTGGCGACACCGTACGGCTGGCTACCGTAAAGGGCACTGTGGAGGATATGTCTCTGCGACGTACGGTCCTCCGCGACGATGACGGCACAGTACACATCATTCCCAACAGCCAGATCACTATTGTTTCTAATATGACACGTGATTGGGCGCAGGTGGCCCTGCGAGTGGCCGTGGCTTACAGTGAACCCAGCGATAAAATTGTGAATCTACTGCGACAGGTGGGAGAAGAACTGCGGCATGACCCCAAGTTCGCCGAAGACATCGTCGCCGAAATCCAAGTGCCGGGAATAGAGCGGGTTGGCAACGGCGAGGCGGACTATTTGATGTTGGTGAAAACACGTCCCGGCAAGCAGTACGCGGTCAGCCGGGAGTTGCGGGGGCGCATCAAGGAGTGTTTCCAGAAAAATGGTGTGCAGCCCGGCGCGCCAGGCCGGGTCTACGTGGTGGACCAGGGAACTGGCGCGCCATAACGAAGCGAGTCGAAGCAAACTTCCCCAAGATGTCGAACATTCACCCTGCGAACAGGGCCCAGCTTATCAATGTTGGGTGAGTCGCTTGGAAATGTTGGTGGCGTTCAGTACGCTGCCACCTTTTTCCCATTTCCCGGTAGCGATGATTCGATCTCCGTCCTTAACCTGGGTGGCATCGATTTCAGTGGCCTTACCGTGGTGCTCCGCAGCTGCCCACTTGGTTGAGCTGTCATACTGGACCGTTTTTTCGGCACCGGTGCTCCGCTGCCGCACGGTCAAAGTCGACTTTTCTGGATTGCTTCTGGTTACTACGCCCTCCCAACGGGCCTGCTTGCTGGCTTTCTTCTCCGCCTTCTCTTGCGCGGGAGTCTCCTTGGCCTCTTCTTTCTTCGAACCCTCCTGCGCGAAGCTCGGCATTGCCAGCCAAATCATAAGCACAGATGCGAACAATAAAGCGACTAGTTTCTTCACCATGTAAGCTCCTCCGTGGACTGGAAAGATGTGGCAAAACACAATAGACCTAAGTACAAAAAAGAACAAGACCCCTGGACGCTAGACCACCATTGAAGGTATTTTCAACCGGGCATGGCAGAGGCTCGGGGCGAGGAATCTAAAATCTGCTCTGAGGTGGGCCGGCGAATTCAGGAGTTGCGTTCTACGCACGAGTGCCAAAGGGATCACTCCCCTAGTAATTAACGCGTAATAAGGGATTCACTGTATTGCCTGCCTGGCTAACGCCGCTATAAGGTTCGGTCTCGCCCCTTTAGTCCTCCGTACAGAAAACTTCAAAGGAGGTACGTTATGTCTCAAAAGGCCTTGAGGTTGTTCTATTGGGTAGTTCCGATTTTGCTACTGAGTCTCTGCCCGCTTGTGCTGAATGCTCAGGAGAGTGCTACACAAGAAAAGAAGGAAGAAAAAGCAGAACAGAAAGCTGAGAAAAAGGGCACCCACCCGACCAAGACGGTAACGGGCTGCCTGCAAAAAGCCGATGAGCCGGACGAGTTCGCGATCACCGGCGAAGATGGGAAGACTTACGGGCTCCGCAGCACCGATGTGAAGCTTGCAGAACATGTGGGGCACAAGGTAACGGTCACCGGGACGAGCACCCGCGAATCAAAGGAAGAAAAATCCGCTGAAAGCAAGGAGAAGAAAGAAGGGCAAGTGGAAAAAGCGGCGGGCAAAGAGGAAATCGGCGATTTGAAGGTTACCGACCTCAAGATGGTGAGTGCCAGCTGCAACAAATAACCGTTCAAGAATTCGAAAAGCGAGGGCTTCAGGCCCTCGCTTTTTTTACCCCGATCCAAAGCAGAATATCGGCTTACAACGAGCTCATGTTGGCCAGGAATTCACCGTTGGACTTGGTCTTGCTCAGTTTGTCGATGAGCAGTTCCATGGCTTCTACAGGTGAAAGCGGGTTCAGCACTTTGCGCAGCACCCAGATGCGCTGCAGATCTTCCTTGGGGATTAGCAATTCTTCCTTACGGGTCCCGGAACGCTGAATATCAATGGCCGGGAAGACCCGCTTATCAACCAGCTTGCGTTCCAAAATTATTTCTGAGTTGCCGGTACCCTTAAATTCTTCAAAGATGACGTCATCCATGCGGGAACCGGTGTCGATCAAAGCAGTAGCGATGATTGTCAGTGAGCCGCCCTCTTCGATGTTGCGGGCGGAGCCGAAAAAGCGCTTAGGCCGTTGCAGCGCGTTGGAATCGACACCGCCGGAGAGAACTTTACCGCTGGGCGGAACGATGGTGTTGTAAGCGCGAGCCAGGCGGGTGATGGAGTCGAGCAGGATGACAACATCGCGTTTGTGCTCGACCAGGCGCTTGGCCTTCTCAATGACCATCTCGGCGACCTGGACGTGGCGGGCGGCGGGCTCGTCGAAAGTGGAGGAGATGACCTCGCCCTTCACCGAGCGTTGCATATCCGTAACCTCTTCCGGGCGCTCGTCGATCAGCAGCACCATCAAGACCACTTCAGGATGATTAGTGGTGATCGAATTAGCCACGTTCTGCAGGAGCATGGTCTTGCCGGCACGAGGCGGCGAAACGATCAGACCACGCTGTCCTTTGCCGAGTGGGGTAAGGAGATCCATCACGCGGGCACTTATGTTTTCGCGAACCGTCTCGAGCTTTACGCGCTCCTGCGGATAGAGCGGTGTCAAGTTGTCAAAGAGAATTTTGTTACGAGCTTCGTCGGGTGACTCGAAGTTGACGGCTTCGATCTTGACCAGGGCAAAGTACTTTTCTCCTTCGTGCGGCGGCCTGACCTGGCCGCTTATGGTGTCGCCAGTCTTGAGGTCGAACTTGCGGATCTGCGATGGCGAAACATAGATATCGTCCGGGCCCGGCAGGTAGTTGTAGTCGGGGGAACGGAGGAATCCGTAGCCATCGGGTAAGATTTCCAGCACACCTTCGGCGAAGATGTGGCCCTCTTTCTCGCTTTGGGCCTGGAGGATCTTAAAAATGAGATCCTGCTTGCGCAGTCCGCTGGCGCCGGGCAAATCTAGAGATCGGGCGATCTTGGTCAGCTCGGTTATATTTTTTTCTTTGAGTTCAGCTATGGTCATAGTCACCTACGAGGAGATTTTCAAGGGGGGCAGCTACAGGAAGACTGGCACCACGCGGGGCACGTGGCGAGGCTGGTTTAGGCAGCTCGCCGCTGTGCCTCGGCAAATTGTTCAGGTTCCTTCAGAACCGATTGACGCTCTGAGCTTGCAATCCGATCCAGTACTTCATTCATGGTTTCCTGGATTCGTGTATTGGGCTTGTGAAACCTGCGAGTGGCCTTCGACGCAAGCTGACAGAGCATATAACGATTCCGTAATGTATGTAAAGCTTCAAAAACGCGATCCGAGCGCATCTTTCTTGGTTCTCCTAATTGGATAATTTCAGCCACATCCCATCTCCGGGTCCCTAGGGTGACGAACCACAAATGCGAGGTTGCCAAACCCTCTGATGTCAGGATGGTTTTAGAACGGGATGCCTAAGTCAATCGTATAGATGCTCCGCACAGCCCCAAAGATGCTCAATTTTATGGATTTGGTTCTCTAACCTGCGCAGGTCGTTGGGACAGCAAACGGCTGCTAAAGATGTCCTTGGAACTGCACAATTTAGCTGCGAAACAGGTTGGCGTCAAGTGTTTCTTTCGGAACCCCAATAGCTTCTATCATATGGACTTGGGGGCATGCCTGGTCCTTCTAGGCCCAAAAGGTTCGATCCAGGGTCCGGTACTGAATGGCCTCGGCTATGTGCTTGGGTTCGATTGCGGCCACTCCCTCCAGATCCGCGATCGTCCGCGCCACTTTCAGAATGCGGTCGTGGGCGCGGGCGCTGAGACCCTGCTGGCTCATTGCCCGCTCCAGTAAACGCTCACAATCAGCTGATAAATCGCAATATGCCCGTATATGCCTGGGCGACATCTGGGCATTGCAGTAAAGCTTTTCTTTTAATGTAGCGAAGCGTGTCAGCTGGGTTTGCCGGGCGCGGATGACTCGATCGCGAATCTGGAGCGAACTTTCGGGCACGGAGGTCGAGCGCATCTCCTTATAGTTCACCGCGGGAACATCGATGTGGATATCAATACGGTCGAGCAGGGGGCCGGAAATTTTCGAGATGTAGCGCTGAATCATGGGCGGCGTGCAGTGGCACTCGCGGCTTCGGTCATTGAAATATCCGCATGGGCAAGGATTCATGGCAGCAGCCAGCATGAAGCGCGCGGGAAAGGTGAGCGACATCGAGGCACGGGCGATGCAAACTGTGCCATCTTCCAGCGGCTGCCGCATGACCTCCAGCACATTCCGGGGAAATTCGGGCAGTTCATCCAGGAAGAGCACACCGTTATGGGATAAGGAAACCTCCCCCGGCCGCGGAATGGCACCACCGCCGATCAGTCCCGCATCGGAAATCGTGTGGTGAGGTGAGCGGAAAGGGCGGGTGCCGACCAGGCCAGTTCCGTGGTCAAGCACTCCCGCGACACTGTGAATCTTGGTAGTTTCAAGCGCTTCTTCAAACGTTAGGGGTGGAAGAATGGTGGGCATGCGCTTGGCCAGCATGGTTTTGCCGGACCCGGGCGGGCCAATCATCAAGATGTTGTGGCCGCCGGCACAGGCGATTTCGAGGGCGCGCTTGGCGGTATGCTGGCCGCGGACATCCTTGAAATCCACTACAAAATGCTGCGACTCACGGAGCAGTGCATCACTGTCGGCTTTGACGGGGACTATCCCATTGCCCTGGTTCACGAAATGAATCACGTCGAGCAGAGAACGCACGGGATAGACGTCAACCCCAGCCACCATGGACGCTTCTCTGGCATTTACCTCGGGGACGACGAGGCGTGAGATCTT
>QIAS01000289.1 GCA_003225615.1 Acidobacteriota bacterium
TGGAAGCATTACGCTGCAGGTACCGCAGACCCTGGCTGCCGATGTTGATCTCCACACCAACGACGGCCACATTACCGTGGAAGTGCCGGTCTCTGTCGAAGGCGGGCTGGGCGGGAAACGTATTCGTGGCAAGATTAATGGCGGTGGAAATCTGGTGACGATTCATAGCGGCGATGGATCGATACGGCTTGAAAAATCATAAGCACCTAAGAGTTACTTGAGGACAATACATGCGTCGTTCTTTTCTGTTGCTCTGGACCATCCTCTTATTCTGGCATTTCGCGATGGCACAAAGCGTGCCAAATCAGACACGGCGCTCGTCCGTACTTGATCTCTCCGCCATGGATCCCGGCGTGGACCCCTGCGTGGACTTCTACGCGTACTCCTGCGGCGGGTGGATGAAGAAGAATCCTGTGCCAGCCGACCAGGCGGCCTGGAGCGTGTATTCGAAGTTGGAAGATGAGAGCAAGATCCAACTGAGAGGCATCCTGGAGGGTGCCGCCGCCGCGGGCGCGCCTCGCGGTTCGGTGGATCAGAAAATTGGCGATTATTACGCTTCCTGCATGGATGAGAAAGCGATCGAGACTAAGGGAGCGAAACCGCTGCAAGCGGGCCTGGAGGAAATCAACAAGCTGAGCTCGAAAGCCGGCATCGCGGACCTGGCGGCTCGTTTGGTAAACCAAAATATTCTTTTCAGTTTTAGTTCGGACCAGGACTACAAGGATTCAACGCAGGTTATCGCCGAGGCTGACCAGGGTGGGCTCGGGCTGCCCGACCGTGATTACTACTTCATGGACGATGCAAAGTCGGCGGATATCCGCAAGGCGTACGTGGCGCACGTGCAGAAAATGTTCGAATTGTTAGGTGAAAAACCGGAAGCTGCGAGCACGGGCGCGCAAAGCGTAATGCGCCTGGAGACTCAACTGGCCAAGGGCTCCATGACGCGGCTGGAGCGGCGCGAGCCTGCCAACCTCTATCACAAGCTGAGTAGCGAGCAGTTGCAGCAAATCACGCCCTTGTTTCCCTGGGAGCAGTACTTCAAAAAAGTCGGCCTGCCTTCCTTGAAGTCACTGAATGTGGTTGCTCCAGGCTTCTTCAAAGGTATGAATGCAGAACTGGAGAAAGAAGACCTGGGGACGTGGAAGGCCTATCTGCGATGGAAACTGGTGCACGCCAATGCCATGCATCTCTCCTCCGCATTTGTGCAAGAGAACTTCAATTTTTATGGCAAAACGCTGACCGGGCGTCAAGAGCTGCGGCCGCGCTGGAAGCGCTGTACCGATGATGTCGACAATGATCTCGGGGAAGCCCTGGGACAAGCTTATGCCGCGAAGTATTTCAGCCCGCAAGCCAAGGAACAAGCCCTGCAGATGGTCAAGGAAATTGAATCTGCCATGCAGACCGACATCCAGTCGCTCGCGTGGATGGACCAAACTACCAAGCAGCATGCGCTGGAAAAGTTGCACGCCGTGGCCAACAAAATCGGATATCCAGACAAGTGGCGCGATTACAGCAAACTGGAAATTGTTCGCGGAGATGAAATTGGCAACGTGCTACGGGCGCGCCAATTTGAGTTCCAACGTCAGCTGGCGAAAATCGGTAAACCGGTAGATCGGGGGGAATGGCAGATGAGCCCTCCGACGGTGAATGCGTACTATGATCCTCAGAAAAATGACATCAACTTTCCTGCCGGGATATTGCAGCCTCCATTGTTCAGTCCGGAGTCCGATGCGGCTCCTAACTACGGCGATACGGGCGCGACCATCGGGCACGAGCTTACGCATGGCTTCGACGATGAAGGCCGCCAATTCGACGCTCAGGGCAACCTGAAGGACTGGTGGAGCGAGCAGGATGGCAAGGAATTTGACAAGCGCGCCAGCTGCATTTCCGATCAGTACTCGCAATACACCATCATTGACAACATCAAGATCAAGGGGAAGCTCACGTTAGGCGAGGACGTTGCCGACCTCGGGGGATTGATGCTGGCCTATATGGCTTGGAAAAATGCCACGCAAGGACAGACGCTGGAGCCGATTGATGGGCTGACTCCCGAGCAGCGCTTTTTTATCGGGTATGGGCAAAGCTGGTGCGCCAATGAGCGGGACGAGCTCAAGCGGATGCGCGCCACCATGGACGTGCATTCCCCGGATAAGTACCGCACAAACGGCGTGGTGTCCAACATGCCGCAGTTCCAGCAGGCTTTTCATTGCAAGCCGGGGACGCAAATGGTGCGGCAGAACAGTTGCCGGGTTTGGTAAACAAAGTTGAAAACGAAGTGCGACTCCTGCACTTTTATTTGCATAACCTACTCAGGGCAAAAGAGTTGCGTATCCTCTGGCGGGGCCATTGAGATTGGATTTCGGAACTCAGCCAACCTAGGGAAAATTCCCCATCTGGCGGCAGGAACTTTCATCTAACAAATTGAGGCGCCATCATGTCAGAAGAAATCACCAGCCATTTGGACTATCATTCCGATGTGCTACGGATTGGGGTTTCAATTTTGTTAGTGATGCTCGCGGGCGCGCCTGCTCTGGCCCAGATTCATGGCGTGCCAGCTTCGGTCACTTCCTTCGGACCGGGCAGAGGGCCGGCGCCAGGCGTTCCGGCCAGCGTGACCTC
Source organism: Acidobacteriota bacterium (assembly GCA_003225615.1). Taxonomy (GTDB): domain Bacteria; phylum Acidobacteriota; class Terriglobia; order Terriglobales; family Acidobacteriaceae; genus QIAS01. The sequence continues at coordinate 2,620 of QIAS01000289.1, forward strand.
ACTTGGGCCGAACGGTTTCCAGACTGATAATCAGTTCTTTAGCGTTCCGAACTGCTGTATGAATCCGTTGTTCCCGAGCAATGCCAATCCGGCTCTACGGCGGCGGCACCATCATCAGCATTTTGTTTCCTTCTATCCTGTCGGGGTACCTGTCTATACCCCGTACTATGCGGATATAGCTTCGCCGCCGGTGGATGACTCGATGGAGGAGGAAGAAGATGGCGGTGGTCCGACTTTGTTTGATCGGCGCGGGCCGGTGCGGGGCAGCCGTGATCGCGGCGACCGCTATGCGACGATGCGGGCTGATCGGCATTATCAGCCGGATGAGGATGAGCAGGCGAATGATGATCGCGTAAGTCGCGAACATAAAGCATCTGCCAACAAAGCGCAGTCCGAGCCTGCCGCAGATTCTGGGAGGACGGTTTCCGACGAGCCCGGTACGCTGCTGGTATTCAAAGACGGACACAAGGCCGAGGTCAAGAATTATGCGATCGTCGGCGATCAGCTGTACGACCTGACAGGGGGGCGCTCGCGGAAGATTCCTTTGGCTGAGCTGGATCTCGAGGCTACTCAGAAGCTGAACGAGGACCAGGGTATTACTTTCCAGGTGCCGGGGCATTCCTCAGGTACCTGATTCTTTATGCGAAGGCTGCTGGCCATCGCGCTGCTGGTTTCAGGGGGGATTAGTCAGGCACAGCTGCGCATGGGAATGGGTTTCTCTGGCGGCCATTCCTTCGGCAGGCCGGTGGGCGCGGGGCATGTAGGCGCGAGCTTCAGCTTCGGACAGCCGCCCAGAGTTTTCCGCCATCATTTTTTTTCTAATCCATTCTTTTTGGCTGCGCCCTTTCTGGACGACTACCCTGAAGTGCTCGGCCCTCAGGCTCCTACCGTAATCGTTCTACAAACTCCCGCGGCCGCACCGGAACCGAAAGAGCAGGCTCATCCCGCGACTCCCCTGCTGATTGAGTTGCAGGGCGATCGTTATGTGCGGTATGGAGACCCGGAGCAGGGCGTTGGGAGCGGGGCAACTGCACGATCAGACTACGCAGGTGAGTTCAGGGCGGGGAATCGAAAAAAAGGTGAGCTGAAGGCGAGGGTGGCCGATTTGGCGCCTGCAATGCTGATTTTCCGCGATGGCCGACGGGAAGAAGTCAGTAG
>QIAS01000577.1:0-390 GCA_003225615.1 Acidobacteriota bacterium
CAGCCGCTCAACAATCTCGTGCACCAGGCGCCCAGCTATGATCTGTTCGCGTCCCGAGAGTTTGATCTTCTTCGCTGTTTCCAGTGCGCGGGAGATGGGCAGCGCCGTGAAATCGGCGATAGACATGCCGTTTACTCTGACCGCCAGGCTTTCCGGCCGCAGCCGCTTGCCATGACAGGCCGGACATTCCGTGGCCGACATGTGATCGAGCAAGTATTCGCGATAGTTGTCCGAGGTCGACTCTTCCAGCATCTGCTTCAGATAGCCCAGAATTCCCGGGAATCCGGTCTTGCCGCCGCGCTCCGGCTCACCGTAAAGCAGCAGGCTTTGAATTTTGTCGGGCAACTTTTCAAACGGAGTACCAAGGTCAAATCCGTACGCAGCAGCCGT
>QIAS01000577.1:580-1027 GCA_003225615.1 Acidobacteriota bacterium
TAGAGCGTCTCCTCGCCGCCTACCACAGCCACCTGCACCAGCCCACCGGCCAGTTTCATGGCCAGCCCAACCGACATCTCCAACCGGTGCTCTATGCCCGGTTTCACCAGCAGACGATCGATGACCACTTCGATCGTGTGGTTCTTGCGCTTATCGAGACGTAAGTCATCTTCGAGATTTACCAGTTCACCGTCCACTCGCGCGCGGGTGAAGCCATGCTGAACGAGTTTTTCCATCTCCTTTTTGAACTCGCCCTTGCGCCCGCGGACGATGGGAGCCATCACCATGACTCGATCTTCCGGCGTGAGCGCCATTACGCGCTGCACGATCTGTTCGGCGGACTGGCGAGTGATTGCTCGCCCGCAATTAGGGCAGTGGGGAACGCCAATCGAGGCGAATAGAAGTCGAAGATAATCGTAGATTTCGGTGATGGTTCCTACGGTGGAG
>QIAS01000577.1:1134-2040 GCA_003225615.1 Acidobacteriota bacterium
GGTCTCGACATATCGCCGCTGGCCTTCCGCGTAGATGGTGTCAAAGGCCAGCGAAGACTTGCCGGAGCCGCTCAGTCCGGTAATGACAGTCAAGGTGTTACGCGGGATTTCGACGTCAATATTCTTGAGGTTGTGCTGGCGCGCTCCGCGCACGGTAATCTTGGTAATCGCCATGAAAAGCCGACAGTAATGCCGCTTAATGTCCTTCCGTAATATGGACGGGTTGCCTGAATTGATGGAAAGTGGGGTTGCGCAATTCTACTCACGTATCTTAGTTGCCAATAGGCGTTAGCGTCAACGCGGGTAGATTGAAAATGCGGTTTCAGCGCGCAATGGAATCGAGCAGGCTGGAAAAATCCGGAGTTGCCTCCACGGCATCTCACGGCAAGAAGGTGGGCCCAACTTGAACGCTCTGGTGCAGTCCCTGATATTGTTCGTGGCAGTCGTCAGCGCTGTCGGCTTGGGAATCGTCACCGCATATGCGGCTGTGAATGCGATTCTCTACTACGCTCTGGGCAACCAATCGGAACATCTGGCTGTCAGGCCAGTTTTGATTGAAACCCACGCCAGCGGCGATTGAGGGAATCCGGCTTCCGGTTCCCGGCTTCACGCTTCTGGCTTTCGGCTTCTTCCGCATATTTAGCCAGCACAAATTTCATTTCAGACCCGTTCCTGCAGGACCTGCCGAAAAACTTACTTTCAGATTGGATCACTTCTTACTCGGCATCAACTAGTTAGGATTGGCGTCGCTAAAGCGAGCCACGGCACTGGAGATCATGCCGAAAACCGGGCGCCAGCCGGAGGCCAGCCGCCTTATGTCTTGTCGCGAGACAACTTCTATCGCGGCGGTTGATTCACTTGCGGGTTTGGATAAACGACCGGTGGCTGTCCTGGCGGATTCTGTCC
>QIAS01000577.1:2057-3426 GCA_003225615.1 Acidobacteriota bacterium
TCTGTCCTTGCTGCGGTTGCTGCTGAAGCTGTTGCTGTTGTAGCTGTTGCTGTTGTAGCTCTTGCAAAAGCTGCTGCGGAGTCTTTACCCCGGGCTGGCCGTAGGGCTGCTGCGGCAGGCCTTGGGGAGCACCTTCTTGGTCGCCCTGGTTCTCCGGTTGCTCCGCCTGCTCGGTGTTCTCCTCCGAACCCTCCGGCGTGGCGTCGCCCTCCCCTGCCCCGTCGGAAGGCGCTTGCTGGGGAATCTGGGCTTGGAGACTGGGGTTCATTCGCCGGGGGTTCGCGTTAGGTTGACCTGGGAGGATAGGACTCTGATTCGCCTCAGCGGCAGAGGTGTTATCCGAACTGGAGCCGGACTTTGGCGTCAGTATCAGCTGGGCCACGGCATTCGGATCAGTAGCCGAACCCAGCATCACGTAGTCAAAATGGGACCCGTTGAGTAAGCTTACCAGCACTTCGCGAGCCGGACCGGGGCCGAAACGACCGACTACGCGCTCGGTTGCAGTAGGCGGAACGTCAAACGAAACTGCCGTCTGGCTGCGCACGGCGCGGAGAATATCGCCCAAAGTTGAGTTCTGCGCCGTAATAGTTAGTTGGCCAGCATGATAATTAACCTGTGGTGGTAATGCTGGCATCTGGCCAAGGGTGATGGGTTGAAGAGGCCCCTCCGGCGTCACCGGCTGGAGTGCGGCGGCGGGCGTCGGCTTTTCCTGATGGCTTACCAGCCGCCCTCTTTGCGGGCTTGCCGGCCTGGGCTCCTGCGGGGCTCTGAACCGGGGTTGCAGTCTGGGCTGCACCCGGCACGACCGAACACACAATAGCTAAGTACAGGATCGACGGGAACTTGCTGACAACTGACATGAAAAGCCCATCCCGTGCCGGGTCTGCAGCAGATCCAGACCAGTCACCGTTAGCTAAAATTGTAACACTCCCCGCCGGGTTCACGGCGGGCTAGATTACCATCGATACTTGGAGCCAAAAACTCCGCTACGGCCCCCGGGAGCTACTCTGGCATCGTAAAATGCAGGTGGGGGGTAAGCAGTATCTTATGATCGCCAAGCGCAATATTAAGTTGCATCGCAACCTGACCGGTCGCGTAACCCGCTGTACTTGGTTATCGCTTCCGGCTCTGTTACTGGCCATATTTTTGGCGCCACAAGCGTGGTCTGAGACTTGCCTCTCTGCGGGCGATATGGATGCTGCTACCCGGTCGGCACTGGAAACTACAGCCCGCCGGTATTTCGAGATGGCGGCGCGGGGAGATGTTGCATCCTTGCGTCAGAACGCGATTCCCAGTCTCGCGAATGACTTCTCCGGGGTCGAGGCAGCGGTCAAAGACAATCAGGCTAATTTCACGGGAGCCCAGGCAA
>QIAS01000399.1:0-6833 GCA_003225615.1 Acidobacteriota bacterium
CCGCAAAACTGCGTGCGGCCAATTCCCGTAAGGGGGTCACCGGTAGCGGGATCAAAAACCTGCCCCCCGCCCGGAGCTACGTTTAAATACTGGCTCAAATCGCAGAAACCCGTGGTGTTCGTAGCTGGATTGCACGTGGATTGAACCGTCGATGTCGGCACCGTGAACAGACCGCTGACGCCGTTGCTCTGGCGCGTGCCTTGGTAATCGCCGAAGAAGAACAACTTATTTTTGATGATCGGTCCGCCTAGCGTTCCACCGAACTGCTGCCAGCGGGACGACGGAATGAAGCGTTTGGTAATCGGGTCGGCAGTGGACTGAGCAAAGGGGTCGCGCGCCTCGGTCGCGTCCGTGCGACGATAATAAAATGCGCTGCCATGCAGATCGTTGCTGCCCGACTTCGTCTGCGCCGTGACCACGCTGGAAACGGCCTTTCCAAACTCCGCGTCGTAGTTCTGCAACGCCACTTTGGCTTCCGTCACCGCATCCAGGTTGGGATTGACCACGATAATCCCCAGGATCGGATCCTGGTTGTCGGTCCCATCCAGTTCGTACGCGGTTCCGCTGAAGTGCTGGCCTTGGGTAAAGATCTGCTGGCTGCCCTGCGGATTTTCCGTGGCGGCGTGGCTCCAGCCCACGATCTTCTGCGAACCCGGCGCCATCAGCTGCAACGTAGTGAAATTGCGATTCAGTATCGGCACATCTTCAACGTACTTCTCATTGAAAGTGGTCGCCACGTCGGCGCGGTCCGTCTTGAGCTGCGGAGCTTCGGCGGTGACTTCCACCGACTCGGTGTTCGATCCTACTTGGAACTGTGAGTCTACGCGAGCCGCGGCATCGGCATTGACAACAATACCCTTCTGCTCGCTCACCTTGAAACCCGGCGCCTCTACGCGCACAGTGTAAGTGTCGGGAACCAGGTGCGTTACTGAATAATTGCCGGTGTCGTTGGTGGTAGCTGTGTCTTTCGTGCCTTTGCGCTCGTCAGTGACCGTGACCTTCGCGCCCGGTACAGCCGCCCCTTGGGGATCGGTTACCGTACCGATAATGCTGCCATAAACCGCTTGGCCAAAGGCCGGTACGTTAGACACAACCAAAGCCAAGCACGCACAGAATCGCCTCTTCATTGCATTCCTCCGCAGGAAATACCTAATGCCTGTCTAAACGCAGACCGCTCTGCAGCCCGCTGGTTCGCGGCATGTTGTGGTCTATGGATTGACGACGAAGATGGGGCAGAAAAGCGTCTGCATACTAGGGCAGCGCTCGCACGAATAGCTGTGTCCGCCGGGATCAAGGTGGGATTCTCTCGCACGTCGTTTAGAGATTGAACAACGACTCGTGACGCACGTCACAGGCCACGGTGACGGCAAGGCCAATCTCGTTGATTCGACTTGTCAAGAGCTACATGAGAACTCCCCAGGAACTATGAATTCGCGTAGATTCGCATCACTCTAAATATGAAAATTGGGCACCTGAAGAAAATTTTCGCTACCTCAGGTCATTAGAGTAAGTCGGAAGTGGTGCAGATTTGGCACGTAAAATGACAACCGCTAGGGAGCAGGTGGGTGCAAATGCGGGTCCAGGCTCGCGGCTCTTTGAAATTCCTGGTCCGCCTCGCCCTTCTGGCCTTTTCGTTGCAGCGCCACTCCCAACTGATAATGAGCTTGCGCGGAATTGGGAGCCAGCTTGGTAGCGGACCGCAGCTGGGATATGGCCCCATCCACATCGCCCAGACTCAGCAGCCGCTTGCCTGAGTTGGTAGCAAAATTTGCCGCCTGCTCGCTGGTTTTCTCTTTTCCAATTTCCTCGCCCAGACGACTCTCGGCTGCCGCGCCTGCCGTGTCACCCAGTTGACGCAGCACCGCGGCCAGCGTCGTATGCGCCCCGGCAAAATCCGGTTGCAGGCGAATTGCCTCACGCAGAGCAGCCGCCGCATCCTGCAAGTTCCCCTGCTGCTTTAAAACGGTGCCGAGCGTGTAATGAGCCTCGGCATAATCCGGCTTGGCTTGAATAGCAGCGCGCAGTTCCTTGGCTGCCCGCGGGAAATCTCCCTGTTGCCAGAAAGTTACGCCTAACGTGTAGTGAATATCCGCTTGGGCCGGATCCAGTGTCGCCGCTCTCTGCAGCTCGGCGATAGCCTCCGGAAGCTGGTCTTTGAGTTTAAGCGCCAAGCCTAAGTTGTAATGGATGGTCGCATCCTGCGGAGAGCTCTTAAGCGCGGTCTGGAATTCCGTGATGGCCGCATCAAAATCTGCTTTTTGTAGATAGGCGACACCCAAATTGGCTCGATAGCCGGCATCGTTGGGCCGAAGCCGCAATGCGGCCTGAAACTCAGAAACTGATTCGCCCGCCTGCCCCGCCTGGATCATCGCCAGCCCCAGGTTGTTGTGCGCGTCGGCATTCTCCGGCTGCAACTCCGCTACTCGGCGGAATGCAGCCACTGCTCCGTCGGCAGCAGGAACCCGAGCTCGTTATGTGCTTCCACAAGATTGGGCTGGAGCTTTAATGCTGCCCGCAGCTCCTCAATGGCCGACTCGCGCTCGCCTTTTTCTTCGAGCGCCTTACCGAGGTAGAAGTGCGTCTGCGCATTCTCAGGAGCGAGACCCGCTGCAGCTTGCAACTGGGAAGCCGCCTCATCCATCGATTTCTGCTGCAAATACACAACGCCAAGATGGAGATGGCATGCCGCAAGGTTGGGTTCGAGTCGCACGCATTCCTGGAACTCCGCCGCGGCATCGTCCAGACGCGATTGCTGCGCCAACACCGAACCGAGTTCGTCGTGAAGATCGGCCCTCCCCGGCTCGAGTTCGGCGGCGCGATGCAGTTCGCTCGTCGCATTCTGCAGGTCGCCTTGAAAGCTCAGCGCGCGTCCCAACACCCGGTGCGCTTCTGAATCCTTCGGAGCCAACCGCACCGCCTCTCGCCCTTCGGCCATCGCGCCGTCGATGTCCTTAGTCGCGACCAGCGCGTTCGCCAGGTTGATGTGGGCTTGTTCGAAGTCCGGCTTGAACTGCAGGGCGGTGCGGAAATGAGAAATGGCGGGCTGAGCTTCGCCCTGCGCCAACAGCACCCATCCCAGCGAATTGTGGCCTTCCGGACTCTTTGGCGCCAGGCGCACAACTTTCTCAAACGCGGCGCGAGCAGCTGCCAAATCCCGCCGCTCGAGCGCCGCCATTCCTTGACGGTAGATCCTTTGCACTTGTCCGGCACCAGCGCTTTTGGGCTTAGCGGCCGACGGCGCCTGGTTTACATCCTGCCCAAAAATAAACGTGCAGCCCGCAAGGCACATCAACACGAGGGTGAGCCTTACACGCGAAGCCGATGATTTGGCATGGCCGGCGAAATCGATCATTGGGAAAACAACTGGGAGATTCCGACAAGATAGTACTAGAACTGAGTGCGTGAATCAGCCTGGGCGCAGCCGGAAAAGTTGCCGCGCCGCCTTGACCGGACGCGGAAGGGGACCCTACCATGCGGGCTGGGACCAATGTTTTCCAGTCTCTCTCGTTATCGCGGTGGCTCGCCTGTAAACGGCCTGTTGACGCATTGCTTGCTGCTCCTTCTGATCTCCTCTGCCCTGCAGGCGCGCGGCGAAACCAGCAGCAACTCCCCGCAACTCGTCAACTTCGCGGACGTCGCCGAAAAATCCGGCTTAACTATGCTCAACGTCTTCGGAGGCATCGAAACCAAGAAGTACATCATCGAGACCACCGGCACCGGCGTCGCCATTTTTGATTACGACAACGACGGCTGGCCCGACATTTTTCTTGTGAATGGCACGCGCCTGGAGGGCTTTCCCGCTGGAAACGCCCCGACCAGCCATCTTTACCGCAACAATCACGACGGCACATTCACCGACGTCACGGTCAAGGCTGGTTTGGCCGCAACCGGTTGGGGCCAGGGCGCCTGCGTCGGCGATTACGACAATGACGGATGGGAAGATCTCTACGTCACCTACTACGGAAAAAATCGTCTCTATCACAATAATCGCGGCGTCTTTACGGAAGTTGGCGAAAAATCCGGCGTTGCCGGATCAGGAAAAGCCTGGGGCAGTGGCTGCGCCTTTGTGGATTACGACCGCGACGGCTTCGTCGATCTCATCGTCGCCAACTACGTAGATTTCGATCTTTCCTCCGCCCCCGCTCCGGGGGAAAGGGCTTCCTGCATGTGGAAGGGAGTTGCAGTAATGTGCGGGCCGCGCGGCTTGCCGGGCGCCAAAAATATCCTGTATCGCAATCGGGGTAACGGAACCTTCGAGGATGTCACAACCAAAGCTCGCATCGACCGCACCGAAGGGCATTATGCCCTCGGCATTTCCACGCTCGATTTCGACAACGACGGATGGCCCGACATCTATGTCGCCTGCGACAGCACGCCCAGCATTCTCTACCACAATAATCGCGATGGCACCTTCACCGACGTGGCTGTAAGCGCGGGCGCTGCGTTCAACGAAGATGGCCGCGAACAAGCGGGCATGGGAACCAGCGTCGCCGACTATGACGGCGACGGTCGCCTGGATATTTTCAAAACCAATTTTTCCGACGACACGTCCACGCTCTACCGCAACAACGGCGATGGCACTTTCGACGACGCCACTTTCCGCGCCAGCCTGGGCCTTCACACCCAATACCTCGGGTGGGGCACGATGTTTTTTGATTTTGATAACGACAGCTGGCCAGACCTGATTCTCGTCAACGGGCACGTCTATCCCGAAGTCGACAAATATCACCTGGGCAGCAACTACCAGGAACCGCGAATCCTTTACCACAACAACGGTAATGGAACATTCACGGACATCTCCGCCGCTGCCGGCCCCGGGATTACCGCAGCCGCTTCTTCCCGTGGTCTCGCCGTCGGAGATTTATGGAATGATGGCATGCTCTCGGTAGTAATCAGCAACATGAACGCTCGCCCAAGCTTGCTGGTGAACCAGGTGCGCAGCCCGAATCACTGGATTGGAATAAAAACCGTCGGCACGCGCTCCAATCGCGACGGCATCGGAGCGCGCGTGACCCTGAAAGTGGGCAAGCGCACTCTGGTAGATGAAGTGCGCAGCGGGTCAAGTTATATTTCGAACAGCGACATGAGAGTGCATTTCGGACTGGGCAGAGCTGTGAAAATCGATTCGCTGGAGATCCGTTGGCCTAGCGGAGGGATGGAACGATTCGATAACCTGGCCGTCGATGCGATTCATACCGTGAAGGAAGGTTCGGGAGCCGCGGTGAACCCGGTAACAAAAAATGCAGAGGGACCGAAGTAAGGCATTTTTGATTGTTGATTGTTGATTTTTGAATGAGAGTGCCGATTAGCCGGCAGTTATTGACGCTGGCCCAAGGATGCGACGTGGTGCGACTGTCCTACCTCGACAGCCCGAGACATCACCTCGGATCGGATAGCTCCTCTCCGGGCATTCTGGCGCAGCCACGGGCCATTCTGCGAAATGGGCGCCGCGAGTTTTGATCGTATCCAAGCTTGACGATTGCGCCCAGCAATCTATAACTTAAAGATAACATATATCCAAGTTGTTCATTTTACGGTCTTCCTATCGGAAGTTTGCTTGAACTGCATGGTTCGGACAACGCCAGCACCCTCTTTGACGAAAATTAGCTGGTTAGGCTTCACGTCTTTGAGAGAATCCACCTGGCCGCTAGGCCAGCGAATCTCCAGCAGCTCAACCTTTTCCGCCTTGCCCAGGCCAAAGTGCACGCGCAGATCATTCTGCGAAATATAGCTTCCTCCGCTGCGCACCTCATCAATTTGCTGATGGGGAGTTTTTTCATCCGGCGGCCGGGTTACGCACTTCAATCGCGCTCCAATCCCGCTGCGATTCGACTTCGTGCCGATGGTCTTTACCTTGATCCAGTTGTGCTGCAGCTTCGAGTCACAGCGCAGCAGTTGCGGATAATCGTTCACTGTGTTCACCACCACGTCGATGTCTCCGTCATTATCGAAGTCGCCAAACGCGCAGCCACGGGCAGTCCTGCTCGCAGAAATTCCGTCTCCCGCCTGGAAAGAAACGTCGGCAAACCGGCCATTGCGCAGATTTTTATAGAGAAGCTTGCGTTGCGCGTAACCGGCTTCGGTTTTCAACTGCTCAACTTCCGGATAAACGTGTCCATTGCAGATCAGGATGTCGGGCCAGCCATCATTTTCCATATCGAAAAAGCCGCAGCCCCAGCCGAGATATTGAGTGTGCGCCCCCAGCCCCGCGGTAAACGTCGTATCCTCAAAATTCCAATTGCCGCGATTGTGGTAGAGCGATGGCGTGTCGCCGGCGAAATTCGTCTTGACGATGTCGAGGTTGCCGTCCAAATCGTAATCCGCGGCGGAAACGCCCATGCCGGCCTGGGGCTTGCCATCGGGACTCAGTACGCAGCCCGCTTCCATACCGACATCCACGAACTTGCCGTTTTTCTTGTTCTGATAGAGCGCGCTGGCGGTGGAGTCGTTGGCGACGTAGATGTCAGGCCAGCCGTCGTTGTCGAAATCGGCGGTCAGCACGCCAAGACCGAAGGTTCCGTTGGCCTGCAGGATTCCTGAATTCTCGGAAACATCGGTGAACGTGCCGTTGCCGTTATTGTGATAGAGAATGTTCTTGCCGCCCATCAAGCCGGGCGGCCCACAAGCCACCATCACGCCTTTGTATAAACATGGGCCAGACTCGGGCACGGGAGCTGTGGCCAAATCCATGTCGATATAGTTGGCTACAAACAGATCCAAGTGACCGTCGCGGTCGTAATCGACAAAGGCGCAACCCGTTCCCCAACGTGTCTTCGTGCCCGCCACGCCTGCCTTCTGGCTCACATCCGTGAAAGTGCCGTCGCCGTTGTTGT
>QIAS01000399.1:6917-11423 GCA_003225615.1 Acidobacteriota bacterium
CGGAATGAGCCAGCCCGGCTTTCGCCGTCACGTCAGTGAAAGTGCCGTCGCGATTATTTTTAAAAAGATGAGAAGTGGGCTCCTGGCCCGCCGCAAAGCCCTCCAGGCGTGAACCGTTGACGAGAAAAATATCCAGCCATCCATCATTGTCATAGTCGTAAAAGGCCACGCCGCAACCGGTGGTTTCGAGCAGGTATTTGTTCTTGTGCTCTCCCCCGAAAATCGTCTTCACATTCAGACCGGCGTCATGCGCCACGTCGACGAAACTAATCCCCAAATCCTCGCCGGATTTTTGCGGACTACTTTGTTGCAAACTGTCGAGGAATGCGCCGAAACGCCGCGGCCCTGAGAGCGAAAGCACTCCTTGTAATGGCAGGACCAGCGCAGAACGGCTGAGCGATTGGAGAAACCTGCGACGTGAGGAAGACAACAGAACTTTACCCGCCAGACGAGCCTCGTGCTAGAATTCGCCCCTTAGTTTCTATAGTACCGCATTGCGCTTTTGCAAGCTCAGCAGCAGAGGGAAGCGAGGATGGCGCAGACGCGACTCCAGCTCCCTTTGCCAGTGAGTAAGAGCCCACATCGTCGGCAAAGATTCGCGAGATCCGCAATCACTCGCTGAAAGTTGTCACCATCTCACGAACCACGAGCATGCGACGCACTTCCGGTTTATCCGCTTGCCGCCCACTGATCGTCCTCGTCCTTGTCGCTCTGTTCGGGGTTGCCAGCGCCCAAGTATCGCCATCCTCGCTTGAACTCTCGCGTCCGGTCCGGTCCTTTGAATTTCTGCCGGTGGTTGGAACCCGGGCCGGGTTGTTTGGCAACGAGACCGGAAACCTTGAAGCCTGGGTCTACCCTCTCAAGATCCTGCGTAATTTTCATTTCAATGTGCTCACCGAGGGGCGCACTCTTCCCGCGGAAACTATGGCCCGCACGGTGACGGTCCGCCCCGAGTCCGCCACTATTATTTATGCAGGCGACACATTCTCGATTCGCGAGACACTGTTTGTGCCTGTCCAAGAACCCGGCGCGGAAATCGTTTTCGAGGTGAAAACGGTTGAGCCCCTCGAACTTGAAGCCGTCTTCGAGCGCGATTTTCAACTGGAATGGCCCGCCGCGATAGGGGGCTCCTACATCAACTGGGACTCTACTCTGCGGGCTTTTTATTTCGGCGAAGAGCAGAAAAAATACGCCGCCTTCGTTGGCTCTCCCTCCGGCACCGATCCTCGACTGGAATATTTCACCAACTATTCCGCGACCCGCAATAGTTCGTTTAAGTTGGGCGTAACCAGGGGCACAGAAACCAAGATCATCGTGCTCGCCGCATCCACGCAGGGTCCCGCGGACGCGCAAAACACATACCAACGTCTGTTGACGTCCTATCCCGAGCTACTAAAAAAATCGGCTGACTACTACCGCACTTACCTCGCTCAGACCATCAATCTTGAACTGCCCGACGCGCAATTGCAGGCCGCCTACGATTGGTCGCGCATCAGCATGCTGCAGGGCGTAGTGAACAACCCATTCCTTGGCACGGGCCTAGTCGCCGGATATCGGACCTCCGGGGACTACGAACGTCCTGGCTTCGCGTGGTTTTTCGGACGCGATGCCTTATGGACTTCGCTGGCTCTGGATGCCAGCGGCGATTTCGCCACGACGCGCACGGCCCTCGATTTCCGCAGCAAATACCAGCGTGCCGATGGCAAGATTGAACACGAAATTTCCCAGGCCGCGAGCCTGGTGGACTGGTTCAAGAACTATCCTTATGCCTACGCTTCCGCCGACGCCACGCCGCTCTACATCATCACGCTGAACGATTACGTCACCCACAGCGGTGATGTCGCATTCGCCAGAGAGAAATGGGACAGCTTGTGGAAGGCCTACCAGTTCCTGCGCTCCACCTATGACCAGCAGGGCTTTCCGCAAAATATCGGCATTGGCCACGGTTGGATTGAGGGCGGACCGCTGCTGCCGGTCAAACAGGAACTCTACCAGGTGGGCTTGGGAGCCGAAGCTCTGCGGGCGCTTTCGAGCCTGGCCCGCGTAATTGGCAAGAATGATGTCAGCCAGGATCTCGGACAAGCGTTTGAACGCCAGCATGCGGCGCTGAACCAGGCGTTCTGGTCGCCGGACAAAAAGCTTTTCGCCTATGCTCTCGACAAGGGCGGTAAGCGGCTCGATGTGGGCAGCGTGCTGGCCGCCGTTCCCATGTGGTTCGATCTGCTGGAGAGCGACAAAGCTGAAGTCATGATCAACCAGTTAGCAGACTATGACTACCAGGCCGACTGGGGCATGAGAATTATTTCGTCGAGAGATCCGCATTACAACCCGGGCGGCTATCACTTCGGAGCGGTTTGGCCGCTCTTCACGGGTTGGGCCTCAGTCGGCGAATACCGCTACCACCGCAGCCTTCCGGGCTACTCCAATCTGCGCGCCAATGCTCTGCTCGCGTTCGATGGATCACTGGGCCATGTGACCGAGGTCCTCTCCGGCGATTATTACCAGCAGCTCTCCACCAGTTCTCCCCATCAGATCTGGTCGGCGGCGATGGTGGTCAGCCCCATGCTGCGCGGCATGTTGGGATTGCAACAGGACAGTCTGTCGAAGAAGCTCTCTTTCGCGCCCGAAGTACCCGCCGACTGGACTTACTTCCGCGTGCGCAATATTCAAGTCGCCGACCGCACTCTCGACGTCACTTACCACAAAACGCTGGAAGGAATCACGCTGGAGATTCAGAGCAAGGGATCCGGCGACTGCCTTCTCGAGTTCTCGCCTGCTGTGAGTTTGCGAGCCGAAGTTCTGGGCGCAGAGCTGAACGGCGGCCACATGCAGGCAAAGAAGGAGCCCAACAGCGAAGATCAGCACGTTACAATGAGTTTCCGCGTGCCGCAAGGAAGCAGCACTGTCCGCATTCGCACCCGAAACGACTTCGGCCTGAGCCTGCCCTTTACCATGCCGCCCCTGGGAAGTTCCAGCCGCGGGCTCAGGATCACTTCCGAGACCTGGAACGCGAGGCACGATACGCTCGAATTGGAAGTATCTGGTGTTCCTGGCATGGAATACGAATTGAATATCTGGAACGCTGGCCAGATTGTTTCGGCGGAAGGTGCAGAGTTAATCAAGGACCAGAATGGCAGAAATGCTCTTCGAGTCCGATTTGCGCCGGTTCCCACGGGCACTTATACACACGCTAAAGTAGTGCTTGGCTTTTCGCAAAAGTGAAATCACGTAATTAATGAGCTCGAGACATTCCCGATCATTGGAGCAATTCATGGAGAAATGGTTTCGTATCTTTATTCCAATAATCTTTTTCTCATCTCTGCTTGCATCCTCTGCTTTTACCCAGACGAGTGCGCCGCCGTCTCATGGCCAGAGCAACTCGAAGGCCCGCCAATCGCAGGTCGATGCCGAGGGCCATCAATGGTGGCAGCATGCGGTCTTCTACGAAATTTATCCGCGTAGTTTTGCCGACAGTAACAATGATGGAATTGGCGATCTGAATGGCATCACCTCCAAGCTCGATTACTTGAAGCAGCTTGGGGTGGACGCGATCTGGATCACGCCCTGCTTCCCTTCTCCGCAAGTGGATTTCGGCTATGACGTTTCGGACTACGAGAACATCGATCCCATGTACGGCACGCTGAAAGATTTCGACCGCATGGAGAGCCAGGCGCAGCAGCGCGGTATCCGCATCATTCTGGATTTCGTTATGAATCACACTTCCGACCAGCACAAGTGGTTCATCGACTCCCGCTCGTCGCGTACTGCGGCGCATCGCAACTGGTTCGTCTGGCACGACCCCCGGAAAGACGGTGGACCGCCTAACAACTGGGAATCTACCTTCGGACACTCGGCATGGAAGCTCGATCCCAAGACCAACCAGTACTACTACCACTATTTTTATCCCGAGCAGCCGGACCTCAACTGGCAGCGATGTTCGATGTGACGCGCTGGTGGTACCAGCGTGGGGTTGCCGGATTCCGCCTGGATGCGGTCGACACGCTGTTCGAAGATCCCGACCTGCGCGACAACCCCATCCTGCCGGGCAAGAACAAGTATGGCGATCCCGAGATGGAAGACAAGTACAACAAGAAACTGCCCGAGGTGCATGAGGTTCTGCAGAACCTGCGTAAAGTGGCCGACGAACACAATGCCGTGCTGATCGGAGAAACTTGGACCCACAATATCGACGAACTCAAGCAGTACTACGGCGAGCACAATAACGAACTGCAGATGCCGATGGATTTTATGTTTACTACGGTGGACAAACTCTCGCCGCCCGAATTCCGCAAGCAGATTGCTGCCGTCGATTCAGCCGGTGGCTGGCCGGTATATGTCATCAGCAATCATGACAAGGTGCGTTCCTATAACCGCTACGGCGACGGGCAACACAACGACGAAATCGCAAAAGTCCTGGCGGGCCTCTATCTCACTCTGCGGGGCACCGCGATCATGTACTACGGCGAAGAAATTGGAATGGAGAACAACGATCCCAAGACCAACCAG
>QIAS01000399.1:11499-11989 GCA_003225615.1 Acidobacteriota bacterium
TGGAATGAATCTGCGAATGCGGGCTTCAGCCAGACCAAGCCATGGTTGCCGGTTCCACCCAGCTACAAGACCCACAACGTTGGCGACGAGCTAAAGGATCCGAATTCAGTTCTGCAGTTTTACAGGCACGTGCTCGGGCTGCGTCACCAGAACCGTGCTTTGCTGGATGGCGACTACGTCGCGCTGAACGAGAATGATCCGAACGTGATCTCGTATCTCCGTCGCTACAAGGATCAGGCGGTGCTGGTGGCGATCAACATGTCAGGAAGCGAGCAGAAAGTCAGCTTCGATCTGCAGCCACAGGGTTTTGCGTCTGCGAAAGCTACGACTCTGGTCAGTACGGATAGCTCGCAGCCGCAGGATGTCACGGTGTCTCAAATGACGCTCAAGCCGTTTCAGGTTTATGTCGGGGCAGTCTCGAAGTGAGGTAGATTGGTCGGCCTTAGCCGAAGTGAACGTGGACGTACCGGGGTGAGCCCACGCGTATAAT
>QIAS01000400.1:0-4508 GCA_003225615.1 Acidobacteriota bacterium
TGGCGCCGGTGGTGGCTACCGTCAAGTTCTGAGGTGGTTGGCTGGGCAAGTATCCACTCTCGCGGCAATCAATGTAATTGCCTTGGAGTGTTGAGGATAGGGGCACAGGGCTGCGGCGTCAAGGCACCCCGGCTGGAGCCCGGAAGAAAGCATCTAAGTAGCGACTTATGGCGAGCATGGCCAGTCTACGATCGCGACGCAGCGCTGCGCAGCTCCATGCGCTGGTGGGAGTGGAGCGCGAAATTCGCGCCAACGATCACAATAATCGTCGTAAATACTTGCGCGATTTCAGTGAAGCGTTTCGAGCTTACGATTCTGTTCTCGATCCGACGCAGTTACAGGAAACAATACGCGCGGCGGATATTGTTCTGATCGGCGATTACCACGCTCTGCCCGCCTCCCAGGCTTTTGCCGCTTCGTTGCTTGTGCAGCGAGCCCAGCTTCCAGATCGGCCGGTGGTGCTTGGCCTGGAGACGATTTTTTCGCGCGACCAGCACATCGTTGACGAGTGGCTGCGCCGCGAAATTGACGAGCAGGAACTGCGCCAACGCATCCGCTTTGATCTGGATTGGGGGTATGACTGGTCGCCATTCTACCAGTTGCACAGCGCGGGAATTTACGGTCTGGACTGCATGCCGCGCGAAGACTTGCGCAAGATCGGGGCGCGCGATCGCCACGCGGCTGACAAAATTGCAGAACTGCGGGAGACGCATCCCGACGCGGTCATCATGGTGCTGTTCGGAGAGTCGCACCTTGCGCCCGCGCATCTTCCCCAGATGGTTCGGCAATGCCTGGAAAAAGATCGCGTGTTAACGGTGTTGCAGAATGTAGACGCGCTCTACTGGCGCGCCGCGGGCGAGCGGCTGGAGAACGTAGAGGCGGTCCGCGTGGCCGACGATGTGGTTTGCGCATTTAACTCCACACCGTTGGAAAAATACGAGAATTATCGGCTTTGCCTCGACCGTTGGGGGCGTGAAGGGATCGGGTCGCCTGACCTTGGACCAACTATCTACAACCTGATTGACGGGCTGCTGCGCTTCCTGGATATCAACCGCTACTCATCGCACAACGGTAACCAGCCCAAGTTCCTGGTTGACCTGCTGCCTGAAGTCTATTGCCGTAGCTCCGACGGAATGCTGCGCCGGTTGCTTTCGCGCAAAGGGGTGGACGAGGACGAAAAGAAATCCATGCTGCGAAAGGTTGAAGAGCGGGGCAGCGCCTATCTTCCACGAGTGAATGCTTTCTACATCTGCGAATTCCAGATGATGTACGCAGCGGAAGAAGTGGCACGGTTCCTGCATCATGCCTGCCGGGGGCTACCGGCGAGGGTAAACGGCCATGCGCCGAAGCTTCTGGAATGGAAACAGGAAGATCTCTTTTATGCGCGGGCACTGGAACATGCCTTGGCTTACTTTGGTTCGCGCGTGCTGTGCCCGGCACGGCCGGCGCTGCGAGACACGGACTTGTATGAGCTCTATGACGAGACTCACGAAGACTTGGAGCAGCAGACCCCATTCAGCTTTGCCGAATTGATCAGAACTGTAGATTTTTTGGTGCTCCACCGGGAATTCGAAGGCAACGCCCGGCGTTATGCCGAGACTCCAGAGCTGATCAGGGCTGGCGTCGAGTGCAGCGGCAAAAAATTCGACTACGCGACCCAGCAACTCGGATATCTGCTGGGGACCGATCTCTACGATGCCTACCTCGAAGGACGCATTACCCGAAGATCTCTGCGGCAACTGTTCCTCATCCACCTCGGCGAGCCGGGCGTGGCACACGAAGCCTATTTTTCGCTGGTTCGGAAACTACGAGCAAGAAAGAAGAAGAGAAACGGTCGCTCGTAGACACGTTCTGCGCAAACTGTTCTTTGCCAAGTATTGGCCGATCTTACGGCTGACTCTTCAGTGCCAGCTACTACTACTACCCAGCTACTCGCTACTATCCCCAAACCTTCTATAATCCTTGGGGCGGTGCCGTAGAACGTTTCGATGTGCAAGGAGGTTGTCATGCCCCAGGTCATCCCGGAGAAATACCGTGACCTGTTTCAGAAGCGCGCCTTTGCCAGCCTGGGCACCCTTATGCCCGATGGCAGCCCGCAAGTCACGCCGGTATGGGTCGACTTTGACGGTCAGCACGTAATTTTCAACTCCGCCAAAGGACGCCAGAAAGATCGCAATGTGCGCCGCGATCCGCGTGTGGCCATGGCCATCATTGATCCTGATAATCCCTATCGCTACATGGAAATTCGCTGCCGCGTTGCCGAGATTACCGAGCACGGCGCTGACGCTCACATCGACAAAATGGCTAAGAAGTATTTGGACGTCGACACCTATCCCTACCGTCAGCCGGGCGAAGTGCGCGTGATGTACAAGATCAAGCCTGAGCACACCACGACCATGGGATGAGGGAGAACATCAAGACTTACAATCTCTGTCTGCTCGGCTTCGGCAACGTGAATCGCACGCTCCTTCGCCTGCTGGCGAGTCGCGACAAAGAGTTGCGCGAGCGCTACGGCATTGGTTGGCAGATTACCGGAGTCGCCTCGCGAAGGCTAGGATGGATTGCCGAGCCCGGCGGTCTGGATGTTTCAGAGTTGGATGGATTGTTTGGCGCTGGCAACCTGGCGCGAGGTAAGTCCGGCAGGTTGAAGGACGTCCGTGATTGGCTGCAAGCGGCGAAAGCTGATGTCCTCTTTGAAGCCACCCCCCTGAATGTGGAAAGCGGCCAGCCAGCTATCGAACATCTTCGCGCCGCGCTGGAATATGGTGCCCATGCGATCACCGCGAACAAGGGGCCGGTAGTCTTTGCCTACGAGGAACTGAGCAGCCTCGCTGGCGCGAAAGGCAAACGATTTCTGTTCGAATCCACGGTTATGGACGGCGTCCCCATTTTTTCCCTGTTCCGCGACAGCTTGCCCACGGTCCATCTCCGCGGCTTTCGTGGCATTCTCAATTCGACTACGAACGTAATTATCAGTGGTATGGAAGAAGGTCTGAGTTTTGATCAGGCATTACAGAAAGCACAGGAACTCGGAGTTGCCGAAACTGACGCGACTCACGACATTGATGGCTGGGACGCCGCCGTAAAAGTGTCCGCTCTCGTAACTGTGCTGATGGGCGCGCATCTCCGGCCCGGCGAGGTGCAGCGCGAGGGAATTCGGAATCTTTCGGGGGAGATAGTGCGCTCGGCCTGCTCGCAAGGCAAGCGTTACAAACTAGTCTGCCGCGCGCGACGTGTGGATCAGCGCATCGAGGCTTCTGTTGGGCCGGAACTGCTGCCTGTCAATGATCCGCTGGCGCAGGTCGCGGGAACATCCTCAATCGTGTATTTTGAGAGTGACATTTTTCCCGGCCTGGTGATCACGGAGCATAACCCCGGCTTGGAAGCGACTGCCTACGGAATGCTGGCAGACTTTGTAAGGGCTGTGAGTCGGTGAATGTGCACAGCACCGGCAACGCGAGGCGACACTTTACATAAGAGACATAGAGCCTTGACAGAGACGCTGATGCCGATCACGCAACGCGAAGCTACCCTCGACCTCTCCTGGGTCCGCAGCCAATTTCCCGCTCTCTCACAAACGGTGGACGGTCACCCCGCGGTCTTCCTCGACGGGCCCGGAGGCACGCAGGCGCCACAACGAGTGATCGACGCCATCACTCACTACCTATCGCGCGACAACGCGAATACTGGCGGCGCCTACGCCACCAGCCGCCGCACCGATGCCATGATTGCCAGCGCTCGGGCCGCCATGGCCGACTTTTTCCATTGCGACCCGGACGAGGTGGTCTTCGGCCAGAACATGACGGCGCTTACTTTCGCCCTCAGCCGCGCGCTGGGCCGCAATCTAGGTCCGGGAAACGAAATTGTCGTCACTCACCTCGATCACGACGCCAATATCTCCCCCTGGCGTGCGCTGGAGGAAGGTGGCGCAACCGTCAGATTTGTGGATATCAATGAAGCCGACTGCACGCTCGATATGAATGATCTTGCACGCAAGATCTCCGGCCACACCCGGCTGGTTGCCGTCGGCTACGCTTCGAATGCGGTGGGAACGATTAACAACGTTAAAGAAGTAGTGCGCCTGGCGCGCGAGGCCGGGGCTCTCACGTTCATTGATGCCGTCCATTACGCGCCGCACGGGCCAATTGATGTTCGCGAACTCGATTGCGACTTCCTGGTGTGCTCGACCTACAAGTTTTTCGGCCCGCATATGGGCGTGCTCTATGGCAAGCGCGAGCACCTGAAGCGGCTGCAACCTTACAAGGTTCGCGCTCTGACCAACGATTCACCATTCCGCTGGGAATGGGGGACGCTTAATCACGAAGGCATTGCCGGAATCATCGCTTGCATCGATTACTTTGCGGACCTCGGAAGACACTCAGACCCATCCGCCTCGAGCCGGCGTGCCGCACTCATGGCTGCGTATCAAGCCATCCAACAGCACGAGCGCGGCTTGGCAGAGCGGCTTGCGAACGGATTACGGCAGATTCCGCTGCTGAAGCTCTATG
>QIAS01000400.1:4546-8211 GCA_003225615.1 Acidobacteriota bacterium
TTTTGCCGCGCGCATTGAGGGCTATACTCCCCTTCAGCTGGTGACGAAGCTGGGCGAGCGCGGCTTCTTTGCCTGGGATGGAAATTACTACGCGCTAAACCTTACAGAGCGCCTCGAGGTAGAGAAAAGCGGTGGGTTCCTGCGCATCGGCTTGGCCCATTACAACACGGCGGAAGAAGTGGATCGGTTCCTGGAAGCTCTGAAACAAATTGTCGAGAAATAGAGCTAGATTTTCTTTGCGACCTTCGCGTCGACTTTGCGGCCTTTGCGGTTAAAAGCTTTTGACCGTAGAGTTCGCAGAGATTTCGCTGAGGACGCGGAGAAACCATCCTGGATGGCAGTTTAAGAATGATGTCGGCGACGTAGTTCGATGACCTCTGTTCCTTTTCCGACCAACACTACACTCGCCAGATCGATAAATAATCCGTGTTCAACGACGCCGGGCATGTCGTTCAAGGTACGAGCCAATGCAGGCGGGTCGGGAATATGCCCGAAATCGCAGTCCAGAATGTGATGGCCTTCGTCCGTGACGAAGGTATTTCCGTAGGCATATTGGCGAAGCGTAACCGCAGCTCCCAGAGCGGCGATTCTCTCCGCGACCACCGCCTGCGCAAACGGGATCACTTCCACCGGGAGCGGAAATTTCCCCAACACACTTACCTGCTTGGCGGAATCAGTGATGATGACAAGTTGCTTCGAAGCGGAGGCGACCACCTTCTCCCGCAACAACGCGCCACCCCCGCCCTTGATCAAGCGAAGTGCGGGATCAAATTCATCAGCGCCGTCGATGGTCACATCAATTTGCTGATAATCGTCAAGCGTCGCCAGCGGAATGCGCAGGCTTTCCGCCAATTCCTTAGAGCGCTGCGACGTGGGAATGGCCACAATTCTTAATCCCTTGTGCACCTGCTCGCCGAGAAAACGAATGGCGTAGGCGGCAGTAGAGCCCGTGCCCAGGCCGACGATCTGGCCGTCGTGGACAAAGCGCAGGCTGGCGCGGGCGGCTGCTTGTTTTTCCTGATCGGCTTTTGCTGGTTCTTTCACAGGTGGATCTTTGGCGGGCGGATCTTTTTCCGGCGGATCGCGCGGCGGCGGATCGCCCCGCGGTGGCTCCTGTTTCGGTGGATCAATTCTGGGTGGGTCGATTTTTTCTGTGTCATTCGCCATAGTTAACGGGAACTCTGTTTCTATACAGATACATCGCCAGTGCCACGCCTGACGGGAAAAGCTTACTCCACGGCTTTCTGGATCAGCGCTTCCACTCCCGCGATATTCTTCATCAACTCCTCAGGAACGCCATGCCTTTCTCGCAAATATTCCGGGTGGTTGTAGGAGAGCCAGACCTTCCCCTGCGCATCCTCCCAAGCCAGGGCTTTCAGCGGCAGGTCAATCGCCAGGCTGGGCGCGGCGATCATGAGCGGCGTACCGGCCTTCGGAGAGCCAAAAATCAGAAGCTGGGTAGGGCGCATTTTCAGGCCGGCCTTTTCCGCCTCGCCGCTGTGGTCCACGCGGGCAAAGATGGTCAGTTCTTTGGCTCGCGCTATATCTTCCAGGCGCTTCAATGTGTCAGGCACGGAATACGGGCTGGGAACGTCAATGATTCCCCGATCCATAGATTGCGCTTCCTATCACCTGTCAACGACAGCACGAATTTCAAGTAACAATTTCGTGAGCCTTCAGCGATGTTTCTGGGCACATGCACTCTAATACCATCTTGCCCAAGATCTCCTTCAAAATTTTCCCCGCTACCGTGGCGGTAAGTTGCGAGACATCGCGCTTGGGATTGTATTCGACGATGTCGGCCCCCACGATGGCTCCGGTAATCGAATGCAAATGCCAGATCGCGTCCCGCACAGAAATGCCTCCCGGTTCGCGATGCGAGACGCCGGGGGCAAATGCCGGATCGAGGACGTCCATGTCAAAGGAAACGTAAACCGGGCACCAGGTTTTTAGTTCCTCAAATGCCGGTAACTTGGCGAGTTCGAAAACCTCTACATCGAAGCGCTGCGCCTGTTTCCGCTGGTGCTGGTTCATGGTTCGAATGCCAATCTGGATGAGCCTTTTGGCAAGCTTCTCTTCCATGATTCGGGCGAAGGGGCAGGCATGGGAATTGCGGTTGCCTTCGAATTCGTCGTAGAGATCCGGATGCGCGTCAAAATGAATGATGGTGAGATCGCTGAATTTGCTTCCAAAAGCGCGCACAATCGGATACGTGATGGAGTGGTCCCCGCCCAGGGAGACAGGACGTTGTCGCTTATCCAGGAGTGCGTCCACCGCATTCTCGATCTATACATCGCCCGCGTCCTCAAAGGCTCCCGGTGCGCCGAGGTCCACACCGGTCTCGCTGGAGAGATTGGAAGCCTCGCAGCGCAGTGCCTCCCGGATCAGCGGCGGGGCTTCGGCGGCGCCACGTAAATAGGAAGAGTTAGCGTCAAAGGGAATACCCAGCAACGTAGGCGCTCCCCAGGCTGTGCCTGTGTGAAGATTAGCTGGCATAGATCGTTACTGCCTCGATGCGTGCATATTACAACTCCCGAGCAGCTTCTGGACAGTATTCCTATTCCTTGCCGCCACAGAGACGGGGCTAGCCCCGTCTCTACAGTGAGGATCAGTTCGTAGAGGAATCCATCGCGGTAGCTCGCTCATCGATTATTCTAGTACTGGACTTTATGGCTACTCCTCGAAGTAACACTGAAAGCGCCATCGTAATTGACAATGCTGAGGCGCCGCCCAGCGAGCGTGATCGCGTATTCGACGCCTTCCGGCAGTGGGGATATCTCGAGGCCGATCTCGACCCACTCGGCTTTTTGCGCCCTGAGCCTCATCCCGAACTGCAAATTGACAGCGAACTCGCTCGCGAAGCCCGCCGCATTTACTGCGGCACTATCGGGGTGGAGTTCATGCACATACCGAGCGTCGAGCGCCGCCACTGGATTCAGGAGCGTATGGAAAGTGAGCCGGCCCCGGCAGACCAGGCGCGCGTGCTCGATTCGCTCATCCGGGCTGACCTGTTCGAACAGGTGCTGCAGCAACGCTATCTCGGCACGAAGCGTTTCTCGCTCGAAGGCGTCACGGCCCTGCTGCCGCTGGTGGATGAAATCCTGGAACATGCGGGCCAAAAAGGCGCCGTCGAACTGGTGATGGGCATGAGCCATCGCGGCCGCTTGAATGTGATCGTGCATGTTGCACGGCGCGCGCCGGAAGAAGTGTTTGCAGGTTTTGAAGATGTAGATCCGCGAAGCGTGCTAGGCGGCGGCGATGTGAAATATCACATGGGTGCGACCGGCGAATACGTTACGCGCAGTGGCGCAAACATTCACATTCATCTGGTCTCGAATCCCAGTCATTTGGAAGCGGTGGATCCGGTGACTGTAGGCCGCACGCGGGCCAAGCAGGATCGTACGGGACAAGGCGGCGCGCAGAAGTTTTTGCCTCTGATCGTTCATGGCGACGCGGCGTTTGCCGGACAAGGCATCACGGCCGAGACCCTCAACTACGCCGATCTGAAGGGCTACACTGTGGGCGGGACAGTTCACGTGCTGGTCAACAACCTGCTGGGATTCACTACCCCCTGCAGCGAACTCCACTCGTCCCGTTTCGCGGCGCAGTTGGCACGTCGACAATCCATCCCGATATTCCACGTGAATGCGGAGGATGTGGACGCC
>QIAS01000401.1:0-340 GCA_003225615.1 Acidobacteriota bacterium
CCTGCCCCGGCAAAATGCCCGGATTGTTTGGTCCACTTGCCCCTGTTGATTGTCGATGACAATTCCACTAACCGGCGGATCCTGCTGGAAATGACGAACTCCTGGGGTGCCGAACCTTTCGCGGTAAGCGGCGGGCCAGAGGCGTTGGAAGCTCTGGACAAAGCCGCGCAATCAGGTAAACCGTTTGGCGTGGCGATTATCGACGGTCAAATGCCCGACATGGATGGCTTCGTTCTCTCTCGGAATATCCGGAACAATTCTGCACTGGGCGAGACCCGGTTGGTAATGCTCACCTCTGCTGGCCAGCGCGGGGATGCTGCACGGTGCCGGGAAGCTGGCA
>QIAS01000401.1:495-994 GCA_003225615.1 Acidobacteriota bacterium
ATCGTGTCCATGCTGGAAAAATTGGGCCATGAAGCGGTAGTCGCTAACAACGGCAAGGAAGCGGTTGCTATATCTGCTGAGCAGGCTTTCGATGCGGTGTTCATGGACGTGCAGATGCCGGAGGTCGATGGCCTGACGGCCAGCAAAACCATCCGTGAGCGAGAGCAAACTGGCGGCGGGCATATTCCCATCATCGCCATGACGGCTTATGCCATGAAAGGTGACCGTGAGTGCTGCCTCGCGGCAGGGATGGACGGCTATCTTTCGAAGCCAGTCAAGGGGCAGGAGATCGAAGAGGCGCTGGAAAATATCTGTTCCTCGGAAAGCACCACTCCGCCGCCGCGTCCAGTGCTGTGGGACCGCTCGCTGGCCCTGGAACGGTTGGGCGGCGATGAGACGCTGCTGCAGCAGATCCTGGGAATCTTCCTTGAGGAGTATCCCAAACATGTGGCGGAGTTGGAGTCAGCCGTCTCGGCCCGGGAAGCACAGCGGCTGGAGC
>QIAS01000401.1:1092-5014 GCA_003225615.1 Acidobacteriota bacterium
AGAGTGCCGGCGAGGTACTGGCTACTCTGGAAGCCCAACTTTCCGATTTTGCTGAGGTCGTGCGAAATGCTGTAGGAGCGAACTGTGAAAGTATTGATCGCTGAAGACGACGCGTTCTTCCGCAAGATGCTGCAGCAACTTCTTACTCCTAATTATGAAGTGCAAAGCGTTCCCGACGGCATTCGCGCCTGGGATGCATTGCAGCAAGAGGATGCCGCGAAATTGGCAATACTGGATTGGGTGATGCCGGGCCTGAGTGGTCCGCAAATTTGCCGCAACGTTCGGGCTGATCCCAAGACTGCGGACTGTTATCTTATTCTGCTGACGGCTAAAAACAGCGTGCCTGACATTGTTGCCGGCTTGCGTTCAGGAGCGGACGACTATCTCACTAAACCTTTTGATGCAGAAGAACTCCGCGCGCGCCTGCGCGTCGCCCAGAAGGTCATTACGCTCCAACGAGCGGTCCAGGATCAGGCCCTTGAACTAAAGAATGCGGCCGCACGTGAGAAATTCCTGCAGAGTCTTTTGCCTGTATGTCCAGCGTGCAAAGCAAAACGAAACGATCTGCGATATTGGCGCCAGGTCGAAGCCTACTTCATCGGCCGCGATGCCGGGCCAGGCACGTGTCCGTCGTGCTCAGAACGCACCAGTGCCCCGGCAATGGAACCGACCGGGGAGGAAGTACGCCGATGAGCGTGGCGGAGCAATTAAAGCAAAAAACGGACAAGCCGCAGAGCGTGCCCCTGCCACTGCCATCGGTTCTGGTTGCTGAAGATGACCCCATCTTCCGCCGGGTTCTTGAGAGCTGGCTGCACAATTGGGGTTACCAAATCACTGCCTTGGAAGACGGGCTCAAGGCATGGGAGGCAGTCAGTAAGGAAGACGCTCCTAAACTCCTCATCCTGGATTGGATGATGCCCGGCATGGACGGCCCAGAACTTTGCCTCAAGATCCGCAGTCGCAAACAGGTTCCTTACTCCTACATCCTTCTATTAACGTCCAAGGACGAAAAAAAGGATTTGATCGATGGGTTGAACGCGGGCGCGGACGACTATCTTACAAAACCCTTTGATGTTAATGAATTAAAGGCCCGGCTGAACGTGGGCATACGGATCCTTGCCCTGCAAGACGAACTCATCAGGGCCAAGGAGGCAGTGGAATTTCAGGCGACGCACGATCCGTTGACAGGGCTCTGGAACCGAGGAGCCATACTGGACTTCCTACGTCGGGAACTCGATCGAGCCCAGCGTAGCAGCAAACCGTTCGGTCTTCTCATGATCGATCTCGACCATTTCAAGAGGATCAATGACACCTACGGGCATCTGGTGGGAGATACGGTGCTCAAGGAAGTGGCGCAACGGCTGGCGGGCTCGGTTCGCAGCTATGACTGGGTTGGGCGCTACGGCGGTGAGGAATTTCTGGTGATCGTTTCCGATTGCCCGCGCGAGGCGGTCGCAAAGTATGCCGAGCGTCTGCGTGCTGCGGTGGGGGCGACCCCCGTGAGCACCGAAATTGGGGAGATTCAGATCGCGACCACAATTGGCGCCACTTCGGCTCAACCGCCCGGGTATCCTGACCAGGATTCCCTCCTGCGCTTCGCAGATGCTGCCCTCTACCGCGCAAAGGAACAAGGCCGCAACCGGGTAGAACTTGCCTGAGTGCAAGGCCCTGGAGCCCATCCGCTAGACATTTCCGGAAGGTCCGGGCGAGTCCCAGTGACCGTAGTAACCAACAATCTGTTCCAAATCGACAATTTGTTCATCCACCTGCGTAACTTGTTCCTAGCAATAGCCGGCGGTAGTCTGAAACGATCTATGGCTCTCCATCTTCTCTTGTTCACCTCGGACGCGGAGACTGCCCTGATTCTGGGGAAGCTTCTGGCCGAGTTCGACATTGAGGTGGAGTTCTGTTCCGAAATCCTCATATCGGTGGAGAAGGTCACGCGCGAAAAGTTTGACGCCATAGTGGTGGACTGGGATGACGGTGCAGAAGCCACGTTCCTGCTAAAGACTGTACGAGAATTGAAGTCTACGCGGGAATGCGTGGTGCTGGCGCTGGCCTCTGAGGCAGCCGCGGGTGCCTGTGCGGTCCAAGTAGGAGCACATGGAGTACTCCACAAACCCGTCGTTCCGGACCAGATTAGGGACACATTCAGCACGATCCGGGATCTGATTGTCTCGCGCCAGAGCGCAGTGGCCACCAGCCAGTCATCGGCAGCAAATATCCCAACGGAAACACGCTCAGAGATCGATACAGGTATTCAACAGGAAGTCTGGAGCACAGGAGGCGAGGAGACCTCACGCACGCCAGTTGATGACGCCAAGTTTCGCTTCCTGGCGAAAGAGACTCGAGAGCTGCCTTCGTTGCCGCCACTTGAAAAAGTGCCGGAGCCTTTACGGCCAGAAGCGTACACCGGCACCTTGTTTTCATCCTCGCCATGCGTGAGCGAGGCGCGAGCACCCAAGCCTTCCACGAAACGAGCGCACAAGAGTGGTGGCAAGATAGTCCCGTTGGCCGTGCTGGTCTTCGTGACTGCAGCGGCCTATGTTTTCTCGCCGGGTTCCGCCTATCGGGAGCGGCTGACCGCGCTGGGGAGGACAGTCTTCAGCAAGAAAGAGCCACCTCCCAAAATTGTGGTGGAAGCAACGCCTCCTGCTCCTGCTGTGAACCCCGTTCAGGTTCCGACCATCCATCCGGCAGAAAAAGCACCGGATGCACCAGTGGATGACTCGGCTGATGGTGAAGAAGCTGCCAATATTCAGGTTGTTCCAGTCGTAGAACCTCCCGACAGAGGCGCGCCAACATTGCCGAGCGCGCCGGCACCCCCTCCGGAAACCAGCAGCCAGACCGAGGAAATGGCGCCTGCAGTGACGACACAGCCTTCTACGGTGGCACCACAGCCGGCCGTGATGCAACGGCCTTCACCAGTGGCGGTTCGGCCGTCGACTCTGAACACGACCGAGCAAACTACTGTGCAGGTTCCCCAAAGCCTGCGACTCTCCAACCCAATAAACCCGGTGCAGACTGCGAGCACACCGGCCTCGCAGCAGGCATTTCCGAGTGCTCTAACTCCTCTCGTGCTTCCGGAAGAGACGGCCAATGCGCTGCTGGTCAAAAAATTACAACCCACTTATCCAGACCAGGCGTTGCGAGCAGGAATCCAGGGAATGGTCGTGCTGCAGGCCTGGATTGGAAAGGACGGCAGCGTACGCGACGTGAAGTTGGTTCGCGGAGCTTTCGTGCTCGCTAGAGCAGCAGTCGATGCCGTGAAGCAGTGGTCTTATAAGCCCTATTACCTGAACGGGCAAGCAGTGGAAGCTCAGACTTTCATCACCATGAACTTCAGGATTCCATCGCCGGGCGCAAACCCAGGTATGCCATCAGTGGAGGTTGTTTCTTCGCGCGGCCTGGATGCTCCTAAGCCTTGATCGTCTTGGCCGCCGCATCGTAATAAACCGCGCTCTTGTGGAAATACGACTCATTCGCCATGTGGCAGGCGAGCGCCGCATGATGTCCGAAGACTGCGTCTTCAACGACAGGTTTTCGACTACGGACTGCCTGAAAGAAATTCCATAGGTGAGGTTTCACCTCGTCCCACGAAACACTGCGGTAAGTGACACTTTCCGCCGCGGGTTCTCGCCCGGGAGGCGGATCGTGCTCCTCGTGCCATTTCTTGAAGTATTCCTCACGCATCACCTTCGGGAAGCTGAGCGCGTAATAACTGGGTGCGAGATCCACCCCCGGCTGAGGAGTGAAGGTCGCCGTGAATTCGCTAAGTTCGAGAATGCCTTTGGATCCCATAAAGCGGTAAATCTCAGGCGATTCGGTACCCAGGTTGAGCTGCATGTAAACCGGAACATTACCGTACTCGAACAGGGTTGCATGCACGTCGGGCATGTTCCGGCGGTCTTTCCAGCGCAGG
>QIAS01000402.1:0-2246 GCA_003225615.1 Acidobacteriota bacterium
TTGGCGAGCAGTTCCTGGTAGAACTTCTGTGCCGTGTCATAATCTCTGGTCAACAGCTTGTACTGCTCTTCCACGTCAGGACTCAGGGCCAGACGGCCCTGATAGAGTTTGATCTGATCCTGTAGGCGCTTCTGCTCACGGCCGGCTTGTGTCGCGACGTCCTCGAACTGATGCACCTGCAGCCGTAATTGACGAATCTCCGGCGGCTCGCTGGCGCTGGCTTTCGCTTCTGCGCTTGTGCCTTTGGCGCTAGCATCGTTAATTTCGGCGAGCTTCTTCTTGACCTCGGCAATATCGGCCTTGGTCTTGATCACATCCGGATGGTCTTCGGTGTACCGCGCCTGCAACTGTAAAAGCTGGCTTTGTAGATCAGAGAGTTGCCTTTCGAGAGCGACGGGATTGCTGGAGGTCTGCGACGAATTCCAGGCCGCCAACTGCTGCGCCAACAGCGACTCCGTATAGGCTTTGTCCTGCTGAGCCCGATTGATTGCTTGAGTTGTAGCATCCAGCTGCGTGTTCAACGCCATTAGCAGCTTGGCATTGTTGTCCGCGTCCCCCGGAAGCTGTCCCAAGTACTGGCGCTTGAAAGTGGCGAGTTTGCTGTCCTGCTCGTCCAGGTTGCGTTTTGCTTCTTCCACCTGATGACTGAGAAATTCCGTGGTGCTCTGGGCCACTTGCGTCCGGCTTCGCAAATTTTCTTGCAGCAGCATAGATGTCAGCTCATTGCAGAGCTGCTGTGCTTGTCGCGGATTGGAAGCGGTAAAATTGACGTAAAATCCGGGGACGTTGCTACCCTGCCCGGACTTTTTCCTCCTTGTCCCCGTTGTGACTTGGTTTAAGTCCGTGATCACCGGTTCGATGTTGATGTTCTGCCTGATTTCATCCACCACGTCATCCAGATTGGCTCCTTTCGCCAAGCCGACCCGCTCAATCATGGGCTGCAACCGGTCACGGCTCAGCACTTGTTGTTCCATGGTTGCGATGCGCTGCGTCAGGTCTTCCGTCACCACCGGCTGAACGTATCCCTCCGGCACCTTCTGACCCTCAACCAGGATTAGCGCCTGCGAGGTATACTTCGCGGGTAATGCGTACGAGAACAGAAAAGCAACCAGGGGCGTCAGCAGCGCCGGAATCAGAATTACCCACAGGCGCCGACGAAACATCGCCAGATAGTCATCTACGTTTAGTTCGCGATTCTCAATCATTCCAATATTCCATTCCGGCTGCCCACGTGTAGGACAACCTCAATCAATCCAATCGAATTGGCCGCGGATGCCAATCCAGACCGACCGCCAAAACGTGCCGATTTGAAATCCGATTACAGACGGCGTTTCCAGCCCCACAGAAGGAACTGTCAAAAACCTGATAGTTGAACTGATAACTCAAGAATGCTCCGAACTCTCGCCCTAACTGCCGACGTAAGGCACCACCTGCATATCCGTACGTAGAGGAGTCTGCATTAATACCGAGGAAGCTTTGCTGCAGACGCTTGTTGTGTGCATAGCCAATATCCAGCATGCCGTCCCACTTGCGGCCCACAGGACGAGTCAGGGTGGCGTGCGCGACATCAGTCCGCGCGCCGGCAAAGAATCCCGAGCCACTCGTGTTGTAGTGGTCGTAGCTTAGGCCGATCGAGGCCTTTGGAAAGTGGTAGCGCAATGACGCCCGGCCACTGCCGGATACCCGACTGGAGTGGCCAAAGAATGGATCGTTGATTCGCGTTATCTGCGGCCCGCCGCCGATGACAAAGTCAAGCCGCCCGGAAATTCGATGGCCGTAGAGCAGATTAATCAGGTTTGTGTTAAATGTTTCGGCTCCGCCGAGGCTTGGAAAATGAAAAGACTGGAAGCCATAGAGAACGGCAATCTGGTCTCGGCGTGTAAATTCGTAGTTGTAACCGACTTGCGCGCTGGTCTGGCGGCTGTCAATCAGGTTGAGGGGGTTGTCGGTGAAGTGCACCAGCCCGTAGGAGCCCGCCACCGTGATCGACGACCGCGGTGAGAGGTCCTCCACAATGTCCGCGAGAGCGGTATTGGAAATCCGTGGCTCCTGCCCCAACGATCCGAATTGGCTTGCCCCAAAAAAGTCCAACTGGCCCCCAAAACCTCCCGCCGGTAGCCCGAAACCCAAACCACCCAAAGCCGAGCGGTATCCTCCGTAAGCTCCCGCGCCCCCGTAGGCGCCAAATCCGAACGACCCTTCCGGCAGATAGCTGAATACCTCACGAAGAGCCAACTGGCCAGTTT
>QIAS01000402.1:2335-2990 GCA_003225615.1 Acidobacteriota bacterium
TGCACAGCTAAGCTTCCGAGTAGCCGCGTAGCCGAATGCACTGCTGCGCTTGCCGACTGCGAACCGATGTTGGAATCCAGAGCTTCGCTTAGCTCCACACCAGGAACCAAGAAACTGCGAGGTGCCGCGTTGGTTTCGAGCCCTGGGGCGTCCAGACCGGTTAACGGCGGGTTCTCAACTCCGATGGTTGGAGTGCTGGGTTGGTCAGGTGAAGCGGATGGCGTGCCTGCGGCCTGCGAATTGTCCCCCGGCTGCTGCCCGCTATCGGTTTGTGCCTGCGCTCCTGCCTGCGTCAGCACTAGGAACATCAGCAACGCCATGTATGAAAGTTTTCTCAATGAATTTCTCTCAGGGCACCACTATCGTGTCGCCAGGTTTTAGCACTGTGTTTTGGTTTATGCCTTCCCCCTTGAGCAATTGCTTATAAGGCACAGGGATCTTCTGCTGTTTACCGTTTTCCGTGCGCAAGACGTAAATGCCCTTGGTATTCGCAAACTGCGTGAAACCGGCGCCGGCCAGCGCTTGCAGGACTGTCATGCCCGGCAACAAAGCCATTGTTCCCGGATGCAGCACCTCGCCCAGTACGTAAACGCGCTGGCTCTTCATGTCGGTGATGACCACAGTCACCCGCGGATCTGCAATATATTTCTTCAAC
>QIAS01000402.1:3016-6912 GCA_003225615.1 Acidobacteriota bacterium
ACCCGCCGCCTGCACGTCTCCCAGCAGCGGCATCGAGATTTTTCCATCCGGCCGCACCGGCAATGTTTCCGTTAGCTCAGCTTCTTTCCACACGGAGATGTGCAGAATGTCATCGGCGCCGATCACGTAATCAGGTCCACCCAACGACGCTGGTTCGCTTTGCTGTTGGCTTGTAGTCGCCGGCTTGGGCTTGTCTTTGGTTTTGCCATCGGTCTTGCTATCGGTTTTCGCATTCGCCTGCGTCCACCCGCTCGTCACCAATAAGCCAAGCACCAAAGCGAGCACGATTGTGATCTTTCGCGTCATAGTTTCTCCCGGAAGCTTACAAAGCTCCGTATTCCCCATAACCAATCTGCTTTAGCTTGTAGAGCAGGGCCTTGTAACTTATCTGTAATTCCTGGGCCGCGCGCCGCCGATTCCAGCGCGTGCGCGTCAATACTTTCAGAATGAGTTCCTTTTCGGCTTCCCGCGACGCAGCCCGCGCCACTTGTTTCAGTGATACCCGTTCCCCATTTCCCCCATGATCCGATTTCATCAAGAGAGAGCGAAGTCCACCCATGGCAACCGCTTCGTCTCCCAAAGCCACGATTGCCTTTACAGCATCTTCCAATTCCCGCAAATTACCGGGCCAAGCGTAGGCTTCGAATAGATGCTGAGTTGAGGTACTTAGGATAGGTACGGTGCGACGAAAACTTTGTGCGTACTTATCCAAAAAGTAGCTCACCAGATACGGGATGTCCTCTTTCCGCTGCCGTAACGGGGGCAATCGCAGGCAAACGCCGCTTATACGATAATAGAGGTCCTCGCGTAAACGACCCGACTTCACCTCCGTCGCCAGGTCACGCGAACTGCCAAATATCAGCCGCGCTTCCATCACCTGCGTGCGCCCATTTCCCCCACATTTGGGCAGTGTTTCCAGCAGCTTAGCTTGGCAGGCGGGATACAAAGCTGTAATTTCAGCCAGTAACACCGTCCCCGCTTGAAACACGCTCTCCAAACTTGTTTCAAACAGCTCCAGCGCCGGCGACTCGCAATCGATTACGCGAAACGTCTGGCTGTTTCGCCGAGACATCTGGTGAATCCGCTCCGCCGTCGTCCGCTTACCCGAGCCTACCTCCCCCAGCAACAGCACCGGTACTTCGCTTTGAGCGAGCTCCCGCATGACGGCTTCCACGGCTCGCATGCTTGGACTTACTGCTTCAAAAAACATTCGCCTCACCTAACCAGAACCTGAATGAGTCTCATCACCTGCCGCTGACTCGAGCGGAATGAGCTTCCCTTGGGGAAAGAAGCAAAAGCAAAATTGTAACCAGATACGATCCCCACACTTTCGCAAGAGCACGGTAGCTGCCATCTGTAGTGCTCGGCGAAAACGCCGGTTAACAGATGTCGGTCCTTTAATTGCAATCACTTGGAAGATAAAACCAGGACGTTACCAACCCTTGCATGCTGCTTGGTAAACCTACACCATCTGGCACAAAAGGGAAAGTTTTTGCCCACATTTGGGCAACAGCCCGGAGGCCAGGCCGGCAATTAACGCAGCAAGAAGATCCTATCATGCAGATTTAGAGGCATTTCCGGAGTACGTTGCGGCCACAATTAGCCTTACCTTACGGCAGGCACCAAGGAGGAGGAATGAGTAAATCTTTTCCGTTCTCCACCCCAATCTGGTAAGGCGACGTAATTTACTCTGGATGGTTCTTGGATTGCATCGGCGTTCCAGTTCGCATATTCTCTGCTTTTGCGCCATTTTGAGCCACGCTGCACAACTAGAGCCACTCACCCCGAGCACGCACTCCTCTGCCCGTAACGCGGCTTGGTGGCAAATCGGAATTTTGCTGGTCCTTCTGGGATGGATCTATTCGCCAATACTGTCGCACTTGGTGCGGCAATGGTGGCACGATCCGAATTTTTCCCACGGCTTCTTTGTCCCTCTGTTCTCTTTCTTTGTCCTTTGGAGCGACCGCTCTCGACTTTCAAGCCTTACTCCCAAACCTTCCTGGGCCGGACTTTTCATTATCGGCTTGGCTTCCTCTACGTTGATTGTAGGGGTGCTCGGTGCGGAGCTCTTCCTGTCGCGCATCTCACTGCTTCTTATGATTGCTGGCCTGATCGTACTTTTCGCGGGCTGGAATTATCTGCGTGCCGCGCTGTTCCCCTGGATATTTCTGATTTTGATGATCCCTATTCCAACCATCATCTTTAATGAGATCACGTTCCCGCTTCAGATCCTGGCATCGAAGGTGGCTAGTGCCATTCTTCCCGTCCTGGGAGTTCCGGTATTGCGGCAGGGAAACATCATCATGCTGGCGCAAATGTCTCTGGAAGTGGCAGAAGCATGCAGCGGCATTCGCTCTCTGCTTTCCCTGGTCACACTGGCCGTTATTTATGGATACTTGATGGAGACGCGGATTTGGGTACGAGTCTTGCTGGGCTTCGCAGCAATTCCCATCGCGGTGGCGGCCAACAGCCTGCGTATTGTCGGGACCGGTCTGCTAGTTCAGTACTGGGATCCCGACAAAGCAGAAGGCTTTTTTCACGCATTTTCCGGATGGCTTATTTTCGTCATCTCATTACTAATGCTGTTCTTGGTCCATCGGCTTTTGCGTGCGGTTTCCGGCAATCCGCCAAGTGAGAAATTCAGATGAGGCGATCCTACCTGCGATTCGCCGCCGCTTTTTTGCTGCTCACAGCGACTGCGCTCTTCCTGCACGCTCGCGCGGGCAACGAAGTGTTTCCCCCCCGCCAGCCGCTGGCATCCTTTCCTAGCCAACTTGGAAATTGGGTAGGCAAGGAGGTGGAAATTCCCCAGGACATTCGTGAGATCCTGGGGCCGGGTGAATTCTTGTTGCGGGTTTACCGGAACCAGTCCGCCCAGAATGCCTCTGCCGATCTCTTCCTGGCTTACTTCCCCACCCAGCGTGCGGGAGACACCATTCATTCGCCTAAGAATTGTCTGCCGGGCGCCGGGTGGACTCCCATAGAGTCCACCCGAATGGTTCTTTCTTTGCCGGGACAGACGCCGTTTCCGGCTAACCGCTATGTCATTGCCAGAGGCACTGACCGCCAGCTCGTCCTTTACTGGTATTGGGCGCACAATCGCGGAGTGGCCAGCGAGTACTGGGCAAAGTTTTATCTCGTGCTTGACTCCCTGCGCATGAATCGCAGTGATGGCGCGCTGGTGCGCGTGACTACATCACTGCTGCCAGAGGAAACTCCGGACGACGGTCAGGTTCGCCTGCTCTCTTTAGCAGGACAGCTAACCCCGATCCTCAACACCTACGACCCGCGTTGAGAGCTCGAACTAGACCGGCTGATTGTAGACAGGAAGGATACAAACAAATCGAAGTAATCGCCCTGAGCGGAGAGGATCAGCGCAGACTAATAGGAATAGACTTTAATAAAGGCAGCCGGCGCCGGCAGCTTTACATGGTGAGTGACCCCCGTAACTGTTTATGGAGATCCGATTCCAATACGCTAGTGTGATCACCGTAAGCAAAATTCATTCCGCGCCCCCGCGCGTTGATGGTGGGAGATTCTGTAAATGAGGCATTCCTCTATTTTCCGGGTAGTCGTGGGTTTGGCACTGGCACTCAGCCTGTTGGTCGGCTGTTCACGCGATCCCAACGTCCGCAAGCAGAAGTACCTTGAAAGCGGGCAACGCTTTTTCGACAAAGGAAAATACCGCGAAGCGGCAATTCAATTCGGCAATGCCGTTCAGGTGGATCCTCACTTCGCTGACGCCCATTACCAGTTGGCCCGAACCTATCTCAAGCTCCAAGACTGGATTCGCGCCTACCAGGAACTCGCGCGCACCCTGGAAATGCAGCCAGAAAACTATCGGGCTCGCATTGATATCGCCAATCTGTTGATCGCAGGACGCAAACTGCCGGAGG
>QIAS01000402.1:6962-7654 GCA_003225615.1 Acidobacteriota bacterium
GCGCAGGGCAATCTTGGGCCCGCCTTACAGGAAATGCAGAAGGCCGTTGAACTTGATACCAGTCGTTCGGAAAGCTACCTTGATCTTGCTCTGCTGCAGTTTCGCGCCAACCAGCCCGATCTGGCCGAAGCGAATTTCAAGCAGGCTGTCGCCCGCGACCCCAAGTCCATCAACAACCAAATGGCACTGGGCAGCTTTTACCAGGCGCGCGGCCGGTTCCCGGAAGCTGAAAAACAATTCCACCTGGCGATGGCATTGGACGCCAACGAACCCACTCCCCGAACTGCCATGGCCCGCCTCTATCTGGCCGAAGGCAAGAAAGCTGAGGCGGAGGACTTTCTGCGTCAGGTCAAACGCGATTTCCCCGACAACTCAGTGGGATATCGCATGTTGGGCGATTTCTATTTTGCCACCGGTGACGTGGACAAAGCCGTTGCTGAATATGACTCGCTTTACAAAGAGCATCCCAAAGACATTCAGTTAAAGAAGAATTACGTTCAGCTGCTCATCCTGAAGAAACGCTTCCCGGAAGCTGGCAAGCTGGATGAGGAGGTCCTGAAAAGCAATCCATCGGACACGGAGGCGCTGATCTTCAAGGGTCAGATTCAATTGCATAACGGCAAAGCCCAAGACGCGGTGGATGCTCTGCAAGCCGCTCTGAAGAATGATCCCGACAACGCCATCGCGCATTA
>QIAS01000402.1:7716-10686 GCA_003225615.1 Acidobacteriota bacterium
TCGCGGCCCGATCTGCTGGAGGCGCAGAGCGCTCTTGCGGGACTCGCCTTGCGCAAGAGCGATATGGATTCCCTGTTTCGAACCGCCACTCAGATCATCAGCCTGCAACCGGCTTCGCCCGACGGCTATGTGTTACGTTCCGTCGCCGAGATCAACCGCAACCAAGCCGGTAAGGCCGAGGACGATATCCGCAAAGCCATCGAAGTCGCTCCTCAAAATCCCATCGGCTATGTACAAATGGGAAATCTGCAAGTACTGCAGAAGAAGTACAAAGATGCTGAGCAGCATTTCCGACAAGCTCTCGATCGTGATCCCAATTCGTCGGATGCTCTGGGGGGCATCGCTAACGTGTATCTTGCGCAAAAGCAGGTGGACAAAGCTATTGGGGCCATTAACGAGCAGGTCGCCAAAACTCCCAATAATAGCGCCTTCCATGACTTGTTGGGCACAGTTTTGTTTGACCACAAGAAGGACGCCGCCGCCGCCGAAGTGGAGCTTAAGAAAGCCGCGGAGCTTGATAGGGGTAATTCTGATGCACTACTCAAGCTGGGCCAGGTACAAGCTGCGGAAGGTCACGCCGATCAGGCAATTGCCACGCACCAGCAGTCGCTGAAGGATAATCCCCGCGACATCCGCTTCTATGTTTTGATTGGCGAGCTCTACGAATCCAAAAAGGAATGGGATTCGGCTAAGGAGTATTACCAGAAAGCTCTAGCAATCCAACCTGATAACGCGGTTGCGTCCAACAATCTCGCCTACGTGATGCTGCAGCAGGGGGGCAACATTGACGTCGCGCTCTCGATGGCACAAACAGCCCGGCGAGCCCTGCCCGATTCTCCCAACACAGCTGATACCTTGGGATGGGCTTATTACCAGAAAGGCATCTACAACACCGCCATCGATCTCTTCAAGGAAGCCTTAAAGAAGAATCCGGATGACGCTACCTATCACTATCACCTCGGCATGGCGTATCAGAAAGCGGATCAGCCGGAGCTGGCTAAAGAACATCTGCAGCGCGCTAAATTGCTCGAGCGACGCTAGGGTGGGGTGAACACTTGGGAAGAATACCCCTTTAGAAGGGCTGTCCAGGCGTTCCCAAAGTCCGACCGTAGTCAGCATTGCTAATTATTCACTGGTCAATAAATAAAAAGACCCCGCTGCGAAGGCGGTTGCAGCGGGGTCTCAGCAAAGCTTATGTAGCTAGCTAATGTTCAGTTTGCGTCGGATGACTCCAGCCAAGCCGATCAAACCGGTGCCGAGCAGGCTCAGCGTACCCGGTTCCGGAACCACGACGTTGGTATCACCGCTTTCAATCGTGCCTGTACCGCTGAAGAAGCCCTTACCGGTATCGACCGCGCTTTGGAAGGTAAACCCGACTCCGCCAGCCAAGGTAGCTGTGAGCAGGTATTGATGAGTACCATTAGCCAGAGTACCCTCAAACGTCCATTTGGCCGAGGTGAAGGTGCCAGTGAAGAGCGTTCCGGTGGGAATGCCGTTGCTGCCATTCCCCGCAATGGTGATAGTTCCCCCGCCGAACGTTGCGCCGCTACCGAGACTGCCGCTAGTCAGCGCTCCGGTTGTCAGAGTCAACGTTCCCAAGTTAGAACCGAAAAAGGAGCTGCCACCGAGATTGACTGCCCCGATTAAGGTTGACGAGAAAGTCAGGCCCGCATTGGATCCTGTAACTGTACCGCCCTGATTCGCAAAATCAATGCTGTTCGCAAGAGCTGTTATCGGCAGGGCCAGTGCCAAAACAGCCAGCAGAACTGTTTTCCTCAACATATTTGTACTGCCTCCTAGGTAGGTAACGCCATGTAGGGTCTCGGGGGAAAGTGCATGAGACGAGTGACGAGCACCATCGGTGCTTTGGGTACCTGTACTTCACAAAGCACTCCAAGGGCCAAAAAAACGAAATATTGATTGCGTTCTAAATCAGCCCCTTAGCAACTCAATCCTCAACATCATGCAAGCATGAATGCAAAGCACTGCACATTAACGCGAGTTCCCGTTCACGTGCACCCGAAACGAATCTACAACGGCTACTGTAATACGTGCTAAGCGTATGGGGGATCGGGAACTTAGATTTGTATCACACATCTCAGGTGGATTTTACAAAATTCTTCACGCGCATACCTCTTGACACGTCCCTTGACAACTTTGTAGCTGACAAGGACAGGGCAAGAGCGGCTTCTAGTCGGCTGCCACTCCCGTATTTACCAGACTTTCCCGGCGCCGACGGGAGGTCCGGTTTGAGGGCAGCCCAGCGTCGCGGATCTTATAAAGCAGAGCGCGATAGCTGATGCTCAGCGCCCGCGCCGCTTGCTTGCGGTTCCAGTGGTTGGCTTGTAGAACTTTGAGGATCACTTTGCGCTCCAACTCGCGCACCGCCTGCCGGGTCAGCTTTTTGAGCGAGATGGGCCCGTCAAGATTGAGGTCAGGATTGAAGTACTCCTGCTCCCGCGTAACCAGATCGCTGCTGATGACTTCTTCGTTGCCCAGGATCACGTACCGCTTCACCAGGTTTTCCAGCTCGCGGATGTTACCCGGCCAATGGTACTTTTGCAGAATTGTCATCAATTCGCCCGACAGTGGTTTTGCTCGGCAATTGTATTTGCGGTTGTAAAACTCCAGGAAGAAGTACACCAGGCCTTCAATGTCGGCGCGACGTTCGCGC
Source organism: Acidobacteriota bacterium (assembly GCA_003225615.1). Classification (GTDB taxonomy): domain Bacteria; phylum Acidobacteriota; class Terriglobia; order Terriglobales; family Acidobacteriaceae; genus QIAS01. The sequence continues at coordinate 10,391 of QIAS01000402.1, forward strand.
AGGGCCGGCAGGTGTATGTTCACTACATTGATTCGGTAAAACAGATCCTGCCGAAAGGTTCCGTTTTCGACCTCTTGCTCGAGCTTGCGATTGGTAGCGCACACCACCCGCACTTCTACCTTCTTGTCTTCCTGGGCGCCAATCCGGCAGAACTGCCCATCCTGCAACAGTTGCAACAACTTCGATTGCAGCCCTAAATCTAATTCTGAAATCTCGTCCAGAAAAAGAGTGCCACGGTGGGCCATTTCAACCCGTCCGGGCTTCATCCCGTAAGCGCCCGTGAATGCCCCTTTCTC
>QIAS01000402.1:10812-19678 GCA_003225615.1 Acidobacteriota bacterium
CCGCTTTCTCCCGTAATGATAACGGGAACGTTCGCTCCCGCTACCTTGTCAAGCCGGGAACGAACCGATTGCATGCCCTCGGTTTGTCCAAATACCACGGTATCGGGGGGGATGTCCCCCAAGGATTGAACTAGGGAACTCACTGAAGTTGTCGTTGTCATGTGCCTCACACTGCCGATCTGTCGGACGCAAGGCAAGTGTGCATCCCGACAGCCAAACCATGATAGTCCTTGCAATGACTTGGGAAATTAACAATTATGCTAATTATTTCAATAACTTACAAATGACGCGATGGTCGTGAGCTGGTTTAGTCCTAAGCGATTTGCGGGTGGCCAGTCTCGGCCGAGCCATGGGAAAAACATTTCACACCGGAGAACCGACTTTCCGTCGCTTTGAGGTAGGCTTTTCGGCTGAGTCGTTGAGCAGTGGACGTGAGAACTTCAGACCCAAGAGGTGGTAACCTTCCGCATGTGTTACCCTGACCGCCCTGGCTCGAAGCGTTCGCGAAGCTTTGGGAAGCGCTGCTGCGGTAGCTAGAGGCGCGCTGGGGATTTCGAGCAGAACCTGTGCCGATGGCGGCAAAGGGCGGCGCACCGCCACCAGAGCGCCTCCCGCTCCGACGTTTAGGGCGGTCGCGAATTCCAGGAACTCCTTGCCCCTTTCGTCTCGGCTTCTGACGAAAACAGGGTTTCTGGTCCTTTTCGGCTCAAGAACGCCCCTTAGGCAGGCTAACTTAACCGTCAGGTTACGGCATCTTAGGGGCCAAACTTGCCCTTCGGGGCGCCCAGATGCATAGCCAGTCACTTCCCCCCGGCCCCCTGTCACCAATGGTGCCCTGGTAGCGCGATTTAGCTTCCCGCATCCTCGGTACGGTTTCCCGAGCAACGTAGCCTACCTTGTATGCTAAGCTGCTGACAAAGTGCAACCTTTTTCCACTCAGTGACAACTAAAGTGCGTTTGCCATTGACAGAAGGGAAAATCGTGACATACTATGGGATCTCCCCACGTTTTCTGGCAGGTAGTGGAGTGTTTCCCTCCCCATAGCCAAACCACGGTTTCCAACTATGGCTATCTCTCCGCAAAAAACCTGCGTGTCCACCTCGCATGAATCTGGAGCCCGTGGGCCATCTCCCGCCAACGGAGATGGCAATGCGTATCCGGATGTGTCTGATCCAGAAGATCTGTTGCAGGCGCACGCCCAGTTGCAGGAACGATTTCAGCGCACCACCAATGCGCTCGCTTCGGCTGCTCACGACCTCAAAACTCCTCTTGCTATTCTCAACGGCTACATCGAATTGTTGCAGAGCGAAAAACTTGGCCCGTTGAACGAGCGGCAACGCGAAGTACTGCACGATATGAACAGCAGCGGACAACGCTTGCAGCATTTTATTCAGGACTTTCTCACCTTCAGCGTCCTCGAAACCGGTCAGCTCAAAATGCAATACGAAGAGGCCAATATCAATGTTTGTCTCTCGGAAGTTTGCCGGCTCTGGTCGCCCCGTTTTCAGGAGAGAGGACTGGCTTTGTATTTTCTCGCCAATGAGAAGCTGCCCACGTTTCCGTTCGACTCGCCCAAATTGCAGCGCATCATTTCTAACCTGCTGGAGAACTCTTCCAAGTTCACGCCCTCCGGGGGCACAGTTTGGTTGCATGCCGAGCCATACATCTGGGAACGCCGCAGCGTGACGAATCCCGGAATTGAGAGTGAACGGCGGCGGCAGAATCTGTCGCAGCCAAATTCCGTAAAAGTCAGTGTCTCCGATACCGGGCCGGGAATTCCTCCTGAGTATCACCTGGAAGTTTTTGACGATTTTTTCCGGCTGCCTACGAATGAAAATCAGGACGGCATGGGACTTGGTTTGGCTATTGCCCGCCGCCTGGTGCACGGCATGGGTGGAAAGCGAACCCGGCGCGGGGTGCAAATTTTCCTTTCTCATTCCCATCAAGCCACCCGCCAACATCGCAAGTAGGGGACAAAGCAAATGAGTGATGCGGCCAACATTTTGCTGGTCGATGACGAACCGGGAATGCTCCGCTATATCCGGACTTTGCTGGAAGTCGATGAGTACAAGGTAGAGACCGCTTCTACCGGCGAAGAAGCTGTGCAGCGCGTGCAAAAGGGACTACAGCCTGATCTCGTACTGCTTGACCTGCTCATGCCCGGCATCGATGGCCTGCAAACGCTGGAGCAACTGCGGCAGCTTAAGCCCGGGGTGAAGGTTGTGATGCTTTCCTGCGTCAATGACACTCGCAAAGTGGTCCAGGCCATGCGACTGGGTGCGCATGATTATCTGACCAAGCCGTTTCAAAAGGCGGAGCTTGATGCAGTCGTGAATCAATGTCTGGACACCAGCCAGAAAGCCTACGCGGGTGAAGTCGAAGAACTCTGCGACGACGTGTTTTTCGTCGCTGCCAGCCCGGCTATGCGCAAGATCCGGTCGCAGTCGGCGCTGGTTGCGAACGTAGATATCCCGGTTCTGCTGCTGGGCGAAAGCGGCACCGGCAAGGAAGTGCTGGCGCGCNNGCGCCTGGTGCACAAGCTGTCTCCGCGCGCTCATCGCACCTTCTTAAAAGTAAACTGCGCCGCAGTGCCCGCTGACTTGCTGGAGAGCGAGTTGTTCGGCTACGAAGCCGGAGCCTTTACCGGCGCCACCCATCCCAAGCCCGGCAAGTTCGAGTTGTGCAACAAGGGAACGATTCTGCTGGACGAGATTGGCGAAATGCCGCCACTGCTCCAAGCCAAGTTGCTGCACGTATTGCAGGACCAGCAGTTCTCGCGCCTGGGCAGCCGCTCGGTTATCAAAGTGGACGTGCGCATTCTGGCCGCTACAAACATCAATATTCCGGAAGCGCTCGCCACAAAACGTTTACGCGAAGATCTCTACTATCGCTTGAATGCATTTACGCTGTCACTTCCTCCGCTGCGCGAACGCAAAGAGGAAATTCCCATTCTGCTCAAGCATTTCATGTCGCGCATGTCGGAGCGCTATGCCCGCGCACCGCTGCCCCTTTCACCCACCATGATGCAGGCGAGCTGAGCAATTTTATTAAGCGTTATCTGATCCTTGGCGATGAGAAGCTTGCCATCGCTGAGTTGCATCCCAAGAACGACAGCAATGGCGGAACTCGCGGCGAATACGGCGCCAAACTAGCCGGAGATCAGCCTGGCGGTTTGAAGTCGGTGGCTCGCACCGCCAAAGATGAAGCCGAGGCAGAAGCCATTACTCGCGCGCTCGAAGAGACCAATTGGAATCGCAAACAGGCGGCCGCGCTGCTCAAGATCAGCTATAAAGCCCTGCTCTACAAAATCCGCCAGTACGGCATTGCCGAAGCCAAGAGCCACAGGCTGTCTGCAGGGGCGAGCTAGTCGGAGCAGTCAGCACTCAGCATTCGTCACTGTAGGTCTGTGTCTCATCCAATTAGTTGCTATCCGCGGACGAGCAGCACAATGCGGATTGCGGAACCTGAGCCAACCCGCTACTGCACGACGAGCGTCACTGTGCTGGAATGAGTCGTGTTGCCCGATCTGGCATCCACGATCACGGGATAAGTGCCCGCCGGAGTTCCCGCCGCTGGTGTCGTGGTCGTCTTCTTACCGCCGCACGCCGGCAACAAGATCAGCGCCAAGATGCCTATAGCAAAAATTCCACCCAGCAAGCGACGCCGTCTAGAGCCTCGAGGCCAAACTCCAACTCCCAATAGCGCCAGCCCTGAAACCGGCAGCCAAGTGCCGTAACCCCGTCCCGGCATAGAACGCATCGCAGCCGTGGTTACGGGCCGCGCCGTGGTGTTGATCGTCATTGTAGAGGTCACCGGGCTATTGCTGGGTATCGTCACCGGGGTGGTGGAAAACCCACAAGTGGCCCCGGTCGGCAGCCCTGAACAACTCAAGGAAACTTGCGCATTGTAGGTGGGCAGAGGCGCAACCGTAACTGTGTAGGTAGCGGGCTGACCCGCTGTAACGGTGGCGGTATTAGGAGAAACACCGATCTGGAAGTCGGTGACCACTACGCTGCCCGGTGCGCTCACGACCGTGGGCGAGCCATTAGCCGTGACGCTTCCGGTATTGCCCACCTGACCCGGAGTCGTGGGGGTCAGAAGCACCTTCACCGTTGCGGTTGCGTTTACGTTCAGCGTACCGATTGTGCAAGTTATGAAGCCGGTCACTGGCGTCTGAATACATTGTCCCGGTGAAGCGCTGGCGGAATTGAAACTGGCAGGGACGACGTCGGTGAAAATTATTCCATAGGCTGTATCCGGACCCTCGTTGGTAATTGTGTATGTGAACGTTACTTGGTTGCCACTGCCGACCGGACTCGGAGAAATTGCCGGGTTTGGGGTTGTCGAGCTCGTCGGGAACGAAAGCTGGCTGATGCCCCCGATCTTGCTGACAAAAACGTCGCTGCTGCCGCTCAATGTCGGTTGGAACGAAGGCGTCAAGGGAGGGGTAATATGAGAAATGAAATCGCTAGAGGAAGTATCTCCCGTTACGTAGGTGATGCCGTTGGGATCCACCGCGACTCCCGTCCCGCGGTCGTCGCCCGCGCCGCCAAGATAAGTTCCCCATTCGCCCAGGCCGGTGCTCGCGGTGGTAGCAGTAGTATCAATGCGGGCCACGAAAACATCGGCAGCCCCGCCTCCGAACGTGGACTGCACCGGCACCGGAGGAGGCGTGGGTGAACCTGTTTTGAGGGGAAAATCTGCAGAATCCGTATATCCCGTCACCCGCACGTTTTGAATAGCATCCACGGCAATGGCCAGGCCGACATCCGTACCCGAGCCTCCGAGATAACTAAAATAATTCAGCGGGAACGCGGGGTTGGTGCTTGAGGTTGGGCTACTACCGATCTTTGCGACAAACGCATCCGACTTCGTTACGCCGCCCGGACACGGCGCGCTGCTTGTTGGATTTCCCAGGCATGCCTGATAGGGCCTAACAGTCGTGGGCGGGACGAAATCGCCTGACTTAGTTGAGCCGGTAACGTACGCGTTGAACCCGGAGTCCACGGCGATACCAATGCCGCTGTCATCGCCGCTGCCTCCCACATAGGTTGAATACAGGACCGATCCTGAGCCGCTTACCTTCGGATTGAACTTCGCCACAAACGCGTCGGTGGCGGTGGCATTGGACGGACAAGGCGGTGGAGTAGTCGGCGGTGTAGCTGGCGGTGCTACATCCAAACAGCCCTGAAACGCGTTAGCTAGCGGGAAGTCGGTTGCCACGTTTCCGAGGTGCAGAAAATTCGTCGTCCCCGTGATATAGAAGTTCCCATTGCTATCGCCCGCAACCCCTCCCCCTTGCACCGCGCCGTTGGCCGGGTTGCTGCCGCCGAAATAAGTCGAATACAGCAGGCTGCTAGAGCCCGCATTCGAAGCGCTGGTACTCACCTCGCTGGCGAAAAACTGGTTTGTGGCTCCTGCGGCTCGTGCGCCCTGGAAAGGCAGGATGATTGCGGAAGTTGGGAAATCCGCAGACGTGGTCGTCCCCGTAACAAATACGTCGCCTCGGCTGTCAATTGCCATGCCGCTCGCGATATCGGTGCCGCTGCCGGAGATGTAGGTAGAGTAGAGCAGGGTGGTACCGCCCGAATTCAATTGGCTAACAAAAACGTGGGAATGCGGCGTTTGTACCATTGGTGGCGAAGTTGGTGGAAGTCGTCGTACCCGCCACATACACATTAAGGCCGGCATCGACCGCGACTCCGACGCTCGTGTCGGTGCCATTGCCACCGAGATATGTGGAGAAAGCCAAAGGCGCGGCGCCGCTGGGATCGAACTTCGTCACAAAGATGTTGGCAGTCCCCCCACTGGGAGAAGGTGCCGGCTGGAGTACGCCGCTAGTGGTTGGAAAATCCGATAGCGACGCGGTCGAACCCGCTACGTAAAAACTTCCGCCCGCATCGACCGCGATTCCAGGACAGCCAGCAGTCGCCACTCCCGTAATCGCAAAACAACCTTCGTTGCCGGTCCCGCCCAGAAAACTCGAATAGGTCAGCACGGGATCGATGATGAGTTCGCGGCTTCGGTCGTACGCCCCAATCTTAAAACCCACGCGACCATGCGCCAGCATGACAAACTGTCCCGGCACCTGCTGCTCCTGAGTTCCGGCTCTCTGATAAGTCCGTGGAGCCTGCAGACGGATGCTGCCGCCTGCGATCTCCAGAACCAGATCACCCTCAGAGGTCAAATGCACCGACTCAGCTCCCTCAAAACTCAAAGCGACTTGCCGAGGGTCGGCGCCAGGAGCCACTTCGAAGTCGTACTCCAGATGTCCCTGCCTGCCGTAATACACCAAGTCAATTCCGGGATAAACGCTGCGATAGCGCACCCGCGCAAACTGCGGAATGTTGCGATGCCACTTGGCAGGATCATTTCCAATAAAGTAATTGCTCGTCCCCGGAAGTGGTTCGACGCCGCTGACCTCAGAATTTACGTTCGCGCCGTCAAGCCGCATACGAACTGTCGCGGCTTTCACTGCTGAATGGTGCCGGCTGATTGCTGAATGCTGCATTTGCAGCACCGCAGCATTCGGGGTCAAAAACAATCCATACCCCGCCCCCCGCGCCAGAAACATCACCCGTCCATCGCTCTGCCCCTGGTTAACCTCGAAAACCAGAGGCATCTGGCTGTAGATCGCCCGCAGATTTCTGTTGGAACCAGAATTATCGACGCCCGAGAAAAGGCTGCTCACCGGAGAGTTCGCTACGGCGTTGCCGCCCGAAACGTGTATGCCGCTGGAAATCCAGAGGATCGCGACCGCCAAAGCGGTCAGCAGCGTAGCTCCAACTATTACTTTGCTTCGGGACACACCTGTTCCCATCCCAAGGCGATTCAATTTCACGAGCTCCTCCGGTCTGCTCAATTGCGTGGAGAGGAATAAGAAACGGCGCACAAACAGCGATGCGGCTCCCGGCGCCTACGAAGCGGCACGCCTACTTACCACCTGAACTGAGTGAAAATAAACAACTACTTAAACATCTGCCCGATTCCACTGTCAAGCGAGTCGCAGCGGACGTCTCAAATTTGGTGTGATGCAGCGGCGCACAGCACAAGATGCCGTCACTGGCACGAAAGTGGCGGAAGAAATTTGCGACTGCGTACGCAGGTCTCCTCGCTCTGCATTTTGTTTCATCCTGCCACTTGGTGTGTGGCCGCGCGCTTGCTGAACTCCTTGATTTCGCGAAGAAATAAACCTTAGTATCGCCTTGCAACCTGGCAGCAGGATTGCTCATATCGAGGCAGATTCTTGCCGCAATCGTCCTCCCCAAAAAGCTCAGAGATTTAGACGCGGCACTGCGCCAAGGGCTTGCGGAGCATTTACCGACTCAATCCCTGGCGTGTTTTGAGCTTGCAAACTGCTGATAACTAAGCGACTCTGGTTTTGGGCGAGCGCGATGATCTCCCTCCGACAAGAGGATTCATTGCGCCAGCCTGGCCGAAAGATTGGTTGAGATGCTCTTGGAACGACAACCACACATGTTCTCTTCCCCCGAAGAACGACGTGTTATGAGACGTTTTGACATGCGCTTGCCTGCCGCAGTCCGGTTGAGCAGCGAGCGCGAGGAATTTCTAACCGAAACACAGAACGTCAGCGCGCGCGGAGTGTTCTTTTACCTGGATCGCACACTCGCCGAAGGCACGCGGGTGGACGTCACCATGACGTTCCCGCCGCATATTACGCTCACGGATGCGGTTCGCGTGCGGTTCATTGCCCGGGTGGTGCGAGTGGAATCGCCGCTGCCCTCGGCTCGGGTTGGGGTGGCAGCGGTGATCGAGGAATACGAATTTCTCCGCTCGAGCCAAACTCCCGACTATCTGGGAGAAATCCGCAAAAGTTGGAAGGCCAGCAACTAGCTTGGAGGCGGGAACCGCCCGACGGATCGAAGACCTACTTCCGCTTCAGTTCTTCAATTTCCTTGCGTAGCTGTGTGTAGCGTTGCACGAGCGTCGCAAGGTAGGCGATGTGGATGATCCATGTGGCCGCGAAGGCAGCATATAAGTAACTCATCGCGCACTCCGAGCTTCAAACATGGATTCCTGCGACTGGACCTCTTCCACCTCGCGCCGCAACACCTCCAGCCGGTAGCGTGACCAGCACACCAGAAAAGCGAAACAGAGAAACGCCAGCCAGTTGATCAACAAAGCATGCATCATGCGCGAGTCGATCGATCCTCCGCCGCCGATCACCGGCTGCGGATGTTGGGTGCGGAAAAACCAGATTGAAAAATAAACTATAGGCACATCCAGCGCGCCAAAAACAGCCAGGACAGCGGCCAGGAGCGGAGTCTGGCCGCTGGTCGAGAAACGGCGCAGCATGAGGTAGCTGACGTAAATCAGCCACAGCACCAGTGTGGACGTCAGGCGTACGTCCCAGGTCCACCAGATGCCCCATACCGGCCGCGCCCAGATCGGCCCGGTGACCAGCACCACCGTGCAGAAGACAAGGCCCACCTCCGCCGTCACAACCGCCACCGCGTCCGCTACCGGGCTTCGCCGAATTAAATAAATCACGGACGCAACAAAATTAATCGTAAATAGCAGGAAAGCGGTCCATGCCGAGGAGACGTGATAATAAAAGATCCGCTGCACGTCACCCATGGTCTGCTCCGTGGGAGCCACCACCAGCGCCTCATACAGGCCGTAGCTCAGCAGAACAGCCGTCAAAATACCGAGAATAGGGAATGCGCGTTTCATTCCGCCTGCAGCACCGTTTCAAATAATAGGAGACATGCAGTAGTAAACACCACATCGTAGGTCGCAAGCAACACGATCCAGAACTTTGCCGGCTCATCCGCCGTAAGAATGGCCGTCGTGGCGCGCACCATAGCCAAGATAGCAGGCAGAGAGATAGGGAACAGCAGCAACG
>QIAS01000403.1 GCA_003225615.1 Acidobacteriota bacterium
CAAGTCCTGACCGGCGACCAACTACCCGTCTCTGTTAACGTCGGTCTCTATTCACCCAATCTCTTCACTTACATGGGCGTTCCACCGCTTCTCGGTCGCGAGTTCACGCCTGCGGACGCTCCCAACGGTAATCCGGCACCCAGCGCGGTTCTCAGCTATCTGTTCTGGAAGCGGCAGTTCGGCGGCAATCGCGACGTGTTGGGCAAATCCATTGAGCTGAATCACTCGCTCTATACCATCATCGGGGTTGTCCCGCCGCGTTTTACCTGGGGAGACTCTGACGTCTACCTGCCTGCCGTGCCTACCGCCGATCCCCACGATTATTGGCTGTCCTTTATCAAACTGAAGCCTGGGACCAACCGTGCCGCCGCTGCCGCCGAGCTGCAGACTCTGGTCGACCAGTTTAAGAAGCTGGACCCGGTCTTTTTCCGTCCCGAGATGCGCGTCGTAATCGTCACGTTGAATGAAGAGGTGCTCGGCCGTTTCGCGGGAACGCTGGTGCTACTGTTCGCAGCCGTGCTCGCGCTGCTTATCATCGGCTGCGCTAATGCTTCCATCCTGCTGCTGGCTCGAGGAACCGCCCGCCAACACGAGCTTGCGGTGCGCGCCTCGGTGGGAGCCAGCCGCACCCGCCTGATCCGCCAATTGCTTACCGAGTCTGTGCTGCTAGCCGTCGCCGGCGCCGCTCTGGGAGTGGCGGTAGCGTATCGCGGCGTCGAAACTCTCGCGGCCATGCTGCCCCATTATTCCTTTCCCCACGAAGCTGCGATTCATGTAAGCACCATAGTGCTCGTGTTCAGCGCAGCGCTGGCGCTGGTTACCGGTATTCTCTTTGGCATTTCACCCGCCTGGCATCTGTCGCACCCCGAACTCGGCCAGCTCATTCAGTCCAGCAGCTCCAAGCACTCCGGCAGCGCCCGCAGCCGCAACACCCACCGGCTACTGATTGCCGGCCAGGTAGCGCTTACGCTCCTGTTGATGGCGGGCGCCGGAGCCGCCATGAAGTCATTCATAGCCCGCACCCACACAGCGCTGGGATTTGATCCCGACCACGTTGTCGGCATGAACATAGCTCTTCCCAAAGGAACCAATTCGAATTGGGAGGCCCGCCTGAATTCAAACGAAGCCATACGCCAGGTCATTGCACAAACTCCGGGCGTGGAGAGCGCCAGCGTTTCTACCACCTGGTTCCCCGGCTTTGGAGGATTCGTCGCCCAGATCGAGGTTCAGAGCGCGCCCACTTTAACCGGCGCACAGGCCATGCTGGGGCTCGTCAGTCCCTACGAATTTTCCACCCTGCGCATCCCGCTGTTGAGGGGCCGCCTTTACGACGACAGCGAAGTCATGCGTGCCGCCCATGTTGCGTTGGTCAATCAGGCGTTCATCAAACAATTTCTCGGCGATCGCGACCCCATCGGCCAGCACGTCCGCAGCCCCATGCTCAACGTTAAGCTGCCGGATCTTGTGATGGCCCCTGCTCCCGACGCTTGGCTGGAGGTAATCGGCGTGGTAGGCGACGCCCGCAACGACGGACTCGAACATCCCGTGAAGCCCGCCATCTTTTTGCCTCACAGCTTCGCTTTTCCGCCCGATGAATCGCTGCTGGTCCGCACCAAGGGCGATCCCGAAGCAGCCATCCGCGCCATCAAATACCGTCTGCGCCAACTTAACGCCGAGCTGGTTGTCGGCAATGACCACACGCTCGCCTGGTGGTTGGAAACTTTGGGCTGGGGACGAGAGCGCTTCATCGCCACCCTGTTTTCGCTCTTCGCCCTTCTCGCGCTCGCACTTGCCGCCACGGGCCTCTACAGCGTGGTCTCCTACGCCGTGAATCAGCGTACCCAGGAAGTAGGGATTCGCATGGCGCTTGGCGCGCAGCGTGCCAGCATCATTCGACTGGTATTGACGTCCACCGCCGCCATGCTGGGCATCGGAATGACGGTGGGCGTGGCACTCAGCATCGTACTCAGCCGGATCGTCGCGTCCTGGGCCGGGAGCAGCTCCCGCGACCCGCTGACGCTGCTGGCCTCCGCACTACTCCTGGTCGCCGTGGCGGCTATCGCTTGCGTTTTTCCAGCCTGGCGCGCCGCCACCATCCATCCCATGGAAGCCCTGCGAACGGAATAAAAAAAAGCCCCGCATGGCTGCGGGGCCTTGGCTAAAAAACAATCTCAACTTACGAGTTGTTTGAGTCTTTCAGGTCGTGGTCGGCTTGCTTTTTCGCTTTCTTTACCTCCGCGCCAGAGTCCGCAGTTGGCCGAAGCGCCTGAATCGCCTTCCCCATGCTCATGGTTGTGGTTCCGGACTTCGTTGTCGCGGGCGCGGTGCATTTGGTGCCATTGGTTGGCGCTTGTCCCGTCATATCGAACTTGAGGCAGTCAAAAGGAATACCCAGATTCTTGCTGACGTGCGCCGCAGCCACACACTGGCCCAGATTTTTGAACTTGTTGCAGGCCTGCGTCGCGGATTGTCCCGTCAGTTTCGCGATCTTCCCCGCGATGGTCGTGTTCTTCGCGAGCTGCTGGTCCATCGTTACTCCGTGCGTCGAGCCCGAGCCACCGCGGCTGTTGCTGTTCGCGCCCATGTTGCCGTGGCCCATGCCATTCCCCATCGTTCCGGGGGCATGACCGTGTTGCGCGAAGCCGGGCCCCGCGTACAGAACCACTGCCAACGCGAGCATTGAAATGCGTACCTTCATCGTTTCCTCCTTCTTACCAGGAACTACTTCTTGTTACTGTCGCGATACAACTTTCCTAGGTTCAATCCAATCGTGAATGAAACCGAATTTAAGTCGTAATGCATGCTGCGCGTGAAGCCGAGTTCCATGTCAACGTAGTGTCCCGGGCTGGCATCCACCCAGGTCGAAAAGCCGTGATCCTTCGCAATGTCGGCAGTACCAGTGGTCTGCTGGTTATTGGCAAACACTTGTCCGTGGGACGCTGCAATCGCATTCGCTGATCCGCCCGAAACTTTGCTGAACACCGTCTGCTGACCCGTGGGCACAATGTCGTACCCTGCGGCTCCCACGCTGAAGATCTTCCAAAGATCGTAATTCGCGCCAAGCTGGAAATGGGTGTTGAAGCCCAGAGTCGTAAACGGCCGCAGAAACAGTTTGGAATCGGCAATTGTGTTCGACAAGCCAAGCTCGCCAAATGGCGTCAGATTCGAAAACGAGTGATCAATATGATTGGTCCAGTCGAACGTGCCGCGTCCCGTGCTGAGTCCCTTCTTGCTATCCGCTACCGGTGCAAAACCGGTCAGCGTCGACCCGAAGTTCACCACCGGACTCAACCACCTTACGTGTACATCCGCGAAGGGGTTGCCAATCCCGTTGCTCGCCGTTCCGCCCGTGGTCGAGCTGGGGCGAATAAAGTAAATAGGCAAACCCACATCCATGCCGAAATGCTTGCTGAAGTTGTATCCCACGCTGGTGGTGAGGTCGTAGATCATCCCATCGGCGTTATGTGTTCCGCCAAATTCCACGTAGGACGCGAAGCCAGTATCATCCTGCTCCGCGCGTGGAGACCCAGTTTGAGCGCTGGATGTTGCGACTAGAGCGGCGATCGCAATTACGATCGCAGGGAGAAGCGTCTGTAGTCTCATTGTTTTCCTAAACCCCGATTGAGGATTTGAGTTTCCTGGGATGCTCGCTACCGGCGCTTACCAAAGTCACCGTTCAGTAATCACCGACGGGTCATACCTGAGAGGTGCATTCTTTCCGCCTTTGCAGTGGAGAGCAAGTAACGAAAGTGAAATCATCTACTTACCTAGTGGAAGGGTCGGGACAGGAGGGCTGCCAACCGTGAATTTATTGCGCAGAATTTGAAAGACTTGCCGCTTATCCGCTTTGCGATCCCTTCAGCTTCTTCGATTTTTCTTCGACGCCTTTAGCCAGCTTTTCTTTATACGCCACCAGTTTTTTCGCCACCCCCGAATCCGCCACGCCCAAAATCTGCGCCGCCAGAATTCCCGCGTTCGTCGCTCCCGGTTTACCGATCGCCACGGTGGCCACGGGAATACCCGCCGGCATCTGCACCGTAGCCAGCAAAGAATCCATTCCCTGCAGAGGAGTCGAAGGAATCGGCACACCGATCACCGGCAAAGTAGTATGCGCCGCAATCACTCCAGCCAGATGCGCCGCCCCACCCGCCCCGGCGATGATCACGCGAATCCCGCGTTCGGCCGCCTTGCGCGCAAACTCCGCCGTGCGCTCCGGCGAGCGGTGCGCCGATGTGACATCCATCTCATACCCAATCCCAAACTCCTCCAGCGCCTTGCCCGCCTCCCGCATAATCTCCAGATCGGAGTCACTGCCCATGACAATCGAAACCAGCGGCTTCACGTTCATCGATCTTCCCTCGCAATTAGCCTTAGCCCCAGCCACTGAATATACCCGATGCCCCGTGTGGAGCGGACACTCCTGTCCGCTGCCCTTGTTTCTAAGCACGTGTCTTTAGGCATCGCCCCCATGTCCACTCCGCATTGGACACGCCCGGAACTACCCATATAATTCTCCTCATATGTGGAAATTCAATTGGGGAGTTTTCTGGGCTGTCCTTGCGGCTGCCCTTCCTATCAGCATCGCGGTCGCAGCCGTAGCCTATAAACTGCTAAAGGATATTCATACCCACTTAGTGAGCATTGACTCAGCCCTGCACGAGCTACGCTCCGCCGTGATGCGGTCGAGCATTTTAGGAATATAATTCGCGGCCCTTATGGCAGTTCTTGAAGACAAGCTTGGCGACGACCACCAGAATCGCCCTCGCGATCCCCGCGACCGAATAGCGGCATTCATGGAGGCGCACCAGCAACCCCTGCCCAAGCCGGTCGCTAGAGAAGACGTCCAAAAGCTCAAGACCGCTGCCGGAAAGCTCGATCAGCTATTAGAGACGGCCGCCGCGCAATCCCGAAACAAGCATGTCACCGACGAGGACCTGCAAACCCTGAAAGCCGCCGCCGAAAGGCTCGACAATCTATTAGCGGGTCGCGGGCAAGGAAGACGAGACTGAACTCAAGAAGTCCGTCGGGCTTTGAGCACGGCTCTCAAGACCGGGCCGTTCGCAGCCCCGAAGGGAGTTGCAAATGTGCTGCTCAATATCCAGACAAGCAAAATCGGCGCCGATATCGTTGTCGTGGGAGTGGCAAGGCGAATCACGCTCGGGCGCGAGTGTCAGGAAGTGGAGTACCAAGGGGATCTCCTCAAAGCGAACCAGAAGAAGATCATTTTTGATTTTTCCAGTTTGGAATTTCTCGACAGCACTGGATAGGCATCGTCGTCATGTGCTCTGGCAAGGTGAAGCAAGCCGGAGGCGAACTACGCGTCGCCGGAGCGCAGGGGATTGTGGAGCAGACCCTTAAAATGACCAGCGTAGATCAAATCCTGGCCTTCTACCCAACCGTCGAAGCGGCTGCGGAAAGCTGGACTGGCGGGTCAGTCGCCGATCCGGCGTAGTCGAGTGCTTTCCACTGAATCACTCCATCCTCTCGGTTGTGCACGGAATTTGTGCTTGGTTCCATGTGATCCATCGGCCGACAACGGGAACTACTGACGGGCTGGGTTACCCGCCCGCTGACAAACGGTGCCGAGATTAAGTAAATATTTCCAGAGCTATCGTTCAATGCCAACCCATTAGTCCCCCAGCGGATGAACCGCCCGGATCCAACAATGAGACCATTCTGCGTAGAAAAAGGAATACTGCTAACCGGAACAAAGTGAGTCATGTCAAAAAGATTAATCGTGTAGTTAGAGTTCTCTTGAAATGCGTATTTGGTGAAAATGAATACAGTATTGAGCGTTGAGTCAGGGGCCATCGGCCAGCCACCCCCCACTTCGAAAATGCCGGCAGGAAGACCGGTGGACGGGTCGATAGCATGGAAGCCGTCGTCAGAGTAGACGAGGCCAGTGCCACGATCATAATGAATCCGGCCCGGGTTCCAGAACACAGCGGGGTAATCCTGCTGGAGAACTACTCCCGAAGAGTTTACGGCTAGTGTGTAAAAGTCAAACCCTGTGCTTTCGCTATTGGCTGCATACAGCTCCATCGCGTTCGATCCCCATTGGATCGACGCGTAGAGCTGGAAATTCCCAGGCGCGCTCGTTGGCCTCGGCGTCGAATCATCGAAGATTGTCACGCCGCCCACTGCGGCGGGAGAAACGTTTAGGACACCTTTACTAACGGCAAGCGTGTGGGGAGAGCCTGGAGCAACTTGGATGTCCAACGCGTAGTA
>QIAS01000404.1 GCA_003225615.1 Acidobacteriota bacterium
CGTTCAGCAGTGGTCGCTCGAGCCCAGCCCGGTCCGGTTTATCGCTCATGGCGCGGAGTTCGACGAGCATACCGCCGAACACTCCGGACACATCCAGGTGGATTTCGGATTCGACACGCCCTTCCTTCATGAAGAACTGTCGCTGGCGGGAGAAGCAGAAACGCGGGTTCGTTCCAACATTCACCAGCTAGTGGATTTCACGAACAAAGTGGAGCAAAACAGCGGAGCCAGCGGCCGTCTGCTGTGGTCGGAATCGGAAGAAAATCTGGCGCAAAAGCTGATTGCGCGCTTGCAGAAAGTTCAATAAATAACAAAGGACACTGGGTTGCACGAAGAGATTTCCTTCGTGAACCTTCGTGTCCTTGGTAGTTAATGATTTTTCTTACTTCGTCCGGCCGGCTTCTCCCTTTAATTTATCGCCGGCACCGGCCTGTGCTGCAGCCAGTCGCGCCGTGAGCACGCGGAAGGGTGAACAAGCGACGTAGTCCATGCCTACCTGGTGACAGAATTCTACAGACGACGGTTCTCCGCCGTGCTCGCCGCAGATTCCCACTTCCAAGTGCGGACGGGTTTTCCGGCCACGCTCGATTCCCATGCGAACCAGTTCTCCCACACCCTCGCGATCAATTACCTGGAAAGGATCCTGCTTCAGAATGCCTTCTCCCAGATAGGTGGGCAGGACCTTGTTTATGTCGTCTCGCGAAAAGCCAAACGTGGTCTGGGTAAGATCGTTGGTACCGAAACTGAAGAACTCGGCTTCTTTGGCGATCTCATCGGCGACCACGCACGCTCTTGGCAACTCGATCATCGTTCCGACCAGGTAGTGGACTTCCTGTTCTTTTTCTTTGAACACTTCTTCGGCCACTCGGCGAACAATGCCCGCCTGGTGCGCCATTTCTTTCAGCGTGGCGGTCAGGGGAATCATGACTTCGACGTGCGCCTTGCCGCCTTCCTTGGTCATGGCTACTGCGGCCTCGAAGATAGCGCGCGCTTGCATTTCAGTGATCTCCGGATAGGTAATGCCCAACCGGCAACCACGATGTCCCAGCATGGGATTGAACTCGTGCAGGTCTTCCACGCGGCCGAGCAAGTTGGAGAGAACCTTCTTCAGATCGCCGGCAGCTTTGGCTCCGAACTGCCGATATTTTTCGACTAACGACTTCTTTAGCTTGGCGTCTGCATTCGGGAGAGTGGCGATGTCTACCATCAACTCTTCCCGCTTGGGTAGGAATTCGTGCAAGGGCGGATCGAGCAGACGTATGGTTACTGGCAGTCCATCCATGGCGCGGAAGAGGCCGAGAAAATCCTCGCGCTGCATGGGGAGCAGTTTCTTCAAAGCGACACGACGCTCTTTTTCGTTATCCGCGAGGATCATCGCCCGCATGTGCGGAATGCGATCTTCGGCGAAGAACATGTGCTCGGTGCGGCAAAGGCCAATCCCCTCCGCTCCAAACGCGCGTGCCTGGATGGCATCGCGAGGAATATCAGCATTGGCGCGCACGCCAATTTTGCGGAACGGTTCCGCCCAGCTGAGCAGCATCTGTAATTCTGGATCGTCGGCCGAAGGCGGAAGCGTGTTCAGTTTGCCCTTGATCACGCGGCCGGTGGTGCCATCGAGTGAAATCCAGTCACCTTCTTTGAAGACCTGGCCTTTGACCCGCATCTCGCGGGTTCTTTCGTCGACGTGAACATCACCCGCGCCCGCCACGCAGCACTTGCCCATGCCGCGGGTCACCACGGCAGCGTGACTGGTCATGCCGCCTCGAGAAGTCAGAATGCCGGCGGCTACCTCCATGCCGTGGATGTCTTCCGGCGTAGTCTCGGCTCGCACCAGAATGACGGGATTCTTCTTCTTGCCGTGTCCTGCTTTCTGTACGGCCTCGTCGGCGGTGAACACAATCTGTCCGACAGCTGCGCCGGGTGATGCCGGTAGTCCGGTGGCCAGCACTTCCACCTTGCCGCTCTTCTCATCCAACCGCGGTACCAGGAAGTCGTAAAGCTGGTTAGGTTCGACGCGGAAGATAGCTTCTTCCTTGGTGATTAAACCTTCGTTGACCATCTGGATGGCGATGCGCACGGCGGCAATGCCGGTGCGCTTGCCGTTGCGGGTTTGCAACATATAGAGCTTGCCGTCCTGAATGGTGAACTCGAAATCCTGAACGTCGCGGTAATGTTTCTCCAGGCGCGTAGTGATATCGCGCAACTGGTTGTAGACCGCGGGCATGATCTTTTTCAGCTCCGAAATGTTGAGCGGCGTGCGAATACCGGCAACCACATCCTCGCCCTGGGCATTCATAAGGAACTCGGCAAAGAATTCCTTCTCGCCTGTGGCGGGATTGCGGGTGAAGCCCACGCCGGTGCCGCTGGTCTCGCCGAGATTGCCGAACACCATGGCTTGGACGTTCACCGCGGTGCCGAGATCATCGGAGATGTTGTTGATACGACGATATGTTTTGGCGCGGTCGTTGTTCCAGGAACGGAAGACGGCGTCCCGGGCCATGACCAGCTGTTCGTGCGGATCTTGCGGGAAGTCGCGCTTGGCGTGCTTTTTGACGACTTTCTTGTATTCCTCGATGACTTCCTTCAGGGCCTTGGCATCCAGGTCGGTGTCGAGCTTGGCTTTTTTCTGTTTCTTCTTGGCGTCGAATACGTCGTCAAACTCTTTCTTCTCAATATCCAGAACGACGTTGCCGAACATCTGGATGAGGCGGCGATAGGAGTCCCAGGCAAATCGATCGTTCTCGGTGGACTTGGCCAGGCCGCACACGGAACTGTCGTTTAGCCCCACATTGAGAACCGTGTCGAGCATTTACGAGCAGCGGATTCTCTCCGACGCCCAATTTTTGACCCTGCAATTTTTCCAAGCGGGCGAGCGCCTCTTCCATCTGTCTGTCCACGTCTGGGGAGACGGCGTTGCGCCGCATGTATTCACGGCAGGCTTCGGTCTGAATAGTAAAGCCCGGGGGAACGGGCAGGCCCGCGTTGGTCATCTCCGCCAAGCCGGCGCCTTTGCCGCCCAACTCGTCTTTCATCTTGCCGTGGCCGTCGGCCTTGCCGGCGCCAAAAAAATAAACATACTGGACTGCAGATTTCGGTTCCGCTCTTTCTACTTCAGTTTCCGGCATTGTAGTTGTCGCCATAATTAGTCCTTTGCGTCTTCAGATTTTCTTTAGACTTTCTTTAAGTTTCCAAAAATTTCTAGTTCCAACTCACCCCCGGAGGGGCAAATCTCACGCCTTGCCTTCCGTCACGATCTCGGAGAAATCAGCGATGGTGGAGAACTCGTTGAGAAGCGTCTGCAACAAGGCGAGCCTATTGGACCGTACTTTCTCATCTTCGACCATGACCATGACTTTGTCAAAGAATGTGTCTACTACGGGCCGCAATTTCGCAATCTCCAGGAGAGCATCTTCGTAATTTCGCGTTTTGCGCAGCTGCTCGACCTTGCTTGCAATGCGCGGGATTTCTGTCGCTAACTTCTTCTCCGCTTGTTCCTGCAGCGCTTCGGCCTTAAGCCGCTCGCCAATTGCTTTGCCCGACTCTCTCGCCTGCCGCAGAATGTTCTTGATGCGTTTGAAGGCGATCGCAATAGATTCGAAATCTTGCGAAGGACGAACCTTGGTCAAGGCTTCTACCCGGGCAAGCGCGTCCACTACATCGTTGGCATCGGCTGCCAGGACCGCATTGGCTACGTCATAAGCAAATCCACGGACATCGCGCAGGTAGAACTCCAGGCGCTCGCGGAGAAATGCGCGCAAGCTGCCTTCATAATCAACACTGGAGGAAAACTTACGCTCTGCTTCCGAATCCTTATAGGCTGCTCTAGCGTTCTTGAAAATTTCTCCGAGTGGAAGTGGCAGTTTCTTTTCCGCAATCGTCTTCACAATGCCGTTGGCCTGGCGGCGCAACGCAAACGGATCTTTCGACCCGGTGGGCTGCAATCTCAAGGCAAACATGCCGGCAATGCTGTCGGCTTTCTCCCCAATCGATAGCTCGGCGCCTTCAATGGTTCGCGGGACCGAATCATCCATGGACTCCGGCTTGTACTGGTCGTAGATGGCGTCGGCAATTGCAAAACGGGTTGCCTCGGGCAGGTCTGAGTCGAGTTGCTGCGTGCGCGCGTAAAGCCCGCCCACGATGCCCTGCAGCTCAGTAAACTCCTTGACCAGTTCTGTCGTGAGATCGGTCTTTGCTAGATACGCGGCCTTGTGTACGACGCCAGGACGGATTGCCATGCCGCTCTGCCGTACAGTCTCGGAAAGCCAACTGCACAGGCGCTGCACGCGCATTGTCTTCTCGTAATAGGTGCCGAGATCTTTCTGAAAGGTGACGTGCTTCAGCAGCTCAACCCGCTCGCGCAGAGGAATCTTCTGGTCGGTTTGCCAGAAAAAGCTCGCATCGTTGAAACGCGCCCGCAGCACCCGCTCATGGCCATGACGAATGATTCCGTGGGGATCGCCGTCAGTGTTCAGAACAGCGAGGAAATGCGGCGCTAGCTTGCCGCTGGCGTCTTCCACCGCAAAATATTTTTGATGGTCGCGCATCACGGTGACGAGCACTTCTTCGGGCAGTTGCAGGAACTCGCGATCAAAGTTGCCGAGAATCGCGGACGGAAATTCCGTAAGATTCACTACCGTATCGAGCAGATCCTTGTCTTCCCGCCAGCGCGCTCCCGGAATCGTGCGAGTTGCGGCGTCGAGCGCTTTGCGAATTTGCTGTTCACGTTCCCCTCGGCCCAAAACCTTGGCTGTTTTGAGTGCTTCGACGTACGGCGCGCCCGCTCGCGGGATATTGACGGCCCGGTCGGCCAGAATTCGATGGCCGCGCGACTGGGAAGTGGCGCGAATACCGGCGAACTCTAGCGGGATCACTTGCTCATCGAGCATGGCCACCAGCCAACGCACTGGCCGCACAAAGCGTTCGCTGGGCTTGCGCCAGTACATGTTTTTGGGCCAGTAGATGGCACCGATTTCCTTCGGCAGAAGCTCAGCCAGGATTTCGCTCGCTGCCCGACCTTTTCTGGTCACCGTGGCAGCGAGGTATTCGCCTTTGGGGGTGCTTACTTTGCTTAACGCTGAAACATCGGCGCCGATTTTCTTGGCGAAGGCGTGCGCGGCGGGCGTTGGCTGTCCATCTTTGTAGGCAATGTTTACTGAGGGCCCGGTTACCCGCTCGGTCACATCGGGCTGTGCATGGGGAATCCCCGGCGCCAGCAGGCCCAGGCGGCGGGGTGTATCAAGGCTGCTGATCTGGTCGCGAGGCGTCAGCCGTTCACGCTCCAGTAACTTGGAAATCCGTTCGCGAAGCTCCGCCGAGCCGGCATCAATCATGCGGGCGGGTATTTCTTCACAGCCGATTTCAAGCAGAAAATCAGGCATTCTGAATAATCAATTCTCCCAAAACGGCCGGGAACCTACTGTGAGCCAGGTCACATCGTCGGCGCTTAAACGCACACGGGGCTAGGGAAGCGCCGGCAATACTTTTTCCTTCTCTTTTCGCTTTTTCGGGTTGGCCGGCTCTTCCACGTTGTTATCCGCTAGTCCGCCTGCGAGCTGCTGTTGATCGAGGTATGCCTTCGCAATTCCCACTGCGAGCGCCCGCACTCGCGCGATCACCCCGACCCGCTCGGTAACAGAAATCGCGCCGCGCGCGTCCAGAATGTTGAATAAATGTGAACACTTCAGGCAGAGGTCGTAGGCGGCGAGCACAGGAAAACGCTCCCGCTCGCGACGCAGTCCATCGGTCGCGTTCTTCTCTTTTCGCAACTCCGCATGCTTGTCGAGCAGGCTTTTACATTCCGACTCGCACAATTCAAAATGCTTCCACGCCTTCTCGACATCCGCTAATTCAAAGTTGTAGACGGAGAACTGCTGCTCTTCCGCAAGCCGCACGTCGCCATAGGTCGTAACCCGCCCGGTTTCCGAATCTCGCGCCCAGACTATGTCGTAAATGGAATCGACATCCTGCAGAAAAGCGCCAATCCGCTCCAGTCCGTATGTCAACTCAGCGGAAATCGGAAACAGATCGACGCCGCCGCACTGCTGGAAGTAAGTGAACTGCGTGATCTCCAGCCCATCCAGCATGACCTGCCAGCCGATTCCCCAGGCCCCGAGTGTCGGCG
>QIAS01000405.1:0-9669 GCA_003225615.1 Acidobacteriota bacterium
CAGACCGCTGATGAACCTGCTGTAGCTCAGGCCATTCAGCTTGGCGGCCGCGCCGATACGCACGATCCACAACGAGCGGTACTGGCGCTTCTTCTGCTTGCGCCCGGAGTAGGCGAACTTCAGCCCACGCTCCACCGCTTCTTTGGCTGACCGGTACAGCTTGGATTTTGTCAGGTAGTAACCGCTGGCGCGTTCGAGAATTCTTTTGCGCTTGGCGCGGCGTTTGGTTCCGCGTTTTACACGAGGCATTAGCTTGCTCCTTTTTGCTTTCTAATTACTTAGCGGCTGGAGGCAAGGGAAGCCGCGGATCGCGGCTGATGGCCTCTTCACACGCCTTGGGCGACATCACCTTTTGGGCGGCACCCTTTCAAAATTGTTGATTGTTGATTGTTGATTATGGATTGAAAAAACTAGCGCACGCACAACGGTCTTTTCATTCAACGATCACAAATCAACAATCAACAATGATTCTACTGGTACGGAATCATCCGCTTGATCTTGGGCGTATCTGCATCGCTCACCAGCACAGACTGGCCCAATTTTTTTTTGCGTTTGTGCGGCTTCGAAGTGAGCATGTGGCGCAGATATGAGTGCCCGCGCTTCACCTTGCCAGTCGCAGTCTTCTTAAAGCGCTTGGAAGCGCCTTTATGTGTTTTTAGCTTTGGCATAAAAGTCAGTTCTCGAATTCAAAAATCCGGAAGTCTCTGAGCGGCCCCTAAAAACCTTAAGCCGCAAGTCCACACCAGCGCGTGACGGCAAAAGGGCTAAGCGCCAACTGCTAAAAGCGGTCCTACCCTTGTCTCGCCTGGCTCTGCACCGGACGCGCCTGCTGCGCCTGCGGTTTCTGCTCGCCCGCTTTCTTAGGCGCGAGAATCGCATGCCCTCCTGGCGCGGCCTGAACTCCACGATGCCTTTCTCGCCAACATCTTTAATCAGACGCTCCAGGATTTCGCGGCCTAAATTCGTGCGCGTCATTTCGCGGCCGCGGAAGAAGATGGTCGCCTTAACCTTGTCTCCTTCGTCGAGGAAGCGCAGCACGTGGTTCTTCTTGGTCTCGTAATCGTGGTCATCCACGTTGATGCGGAACTTCACTTCTTTGACCGTGATTACTTTCTGATGTTTTTTGGCCTCGCGCTCTTTCTTCTCCTGCTGGTACAGGTATTTCCCATAATCCATGATGCGGCATACAGGAGGATTAGCGGTGGGCGAAATCTCAACCAGATCCAGGTTCTTTTCGCGGGCCATTTTCAGCGCTTCGTACGGCGGGATGATGCCAATCTGCTGACCTTCATCATCAATCACGCGGATTTCCCGTGCGCGAATACGCTCATTGATGCGGATAAAACGTTTGTCGATACAGGCCTCCGTGCACAACAGGGCGACTGGAATGCAAAATTATAACATGCTCAGCCGAGGATCGGTCCCGAGGAGCCAAGAAGTCCCAGCAGCTCACCGCAAGTTCTGAAGCCACCAATAGCCCTGCATGCGGGCGCTTCGCCAGAAGCCCGCGATCTGCTTTTCCGCGGCGCGTTGCAACATGTCTTCAAAAGTTTTGCCCTTGAAGTCGGCCAGGTTAGCTGTCCAGGTGCCTGCCACGGATTGCCCCTGCAAGGTCCGAGCCGACCAGGTGCCTTGCCAACCGGCAGCCGATTTCTGCGCTGACCAGGTTCCTTGCAGCACCGTCTGTTTTTTGTCGTTGAGTAGAACCCAGGATCCATGCGCCGCGTTGCGTGTTCTAAGCAGGGCTTGGCCCGACCACCGGCCGCGAAAGATATCTTTTTGTCCCGCCGAAGCGATCCAACTTCCCTCGAATATTGCTGGAGCTTGCTGGCCCAAGGCGCAGGAGCCAAGCAGAAGAATCGCAACCAGCCTCAAGCTTTTCATTCCACAGCCAAGCCGATGCTGCACACACCGACTTTCGACATGGTACTCGGCTCGCTTGTCGGCGCGAGCCGAGCCAATATCGAAGAGACCGATTTTCTACTGCGCGGTCACAACAAAGTCGGCTGTATTGGAATTCTGCCCTCCGGTTCGGACAAAGATGTGAACCAAGCCAGAATCCGTGAGGTCGGCATCGGTAATCGCAACCACAAGCTGCTGGGGAGTTATGACCGTGGTTTTTTGGGGGATGCCGTTCCAAAAAACAATCGCATCGGTGCCGAAATTGGTTCCGTTGACCGTCATCATGAAGGGAACGCTATTCACCGGCACACTGGTCGGCGACAGCGCTGTAATCGCGGGGACGACAACTGCGCTACTGAACATGGCGCCCAAAGGCCGTTTGCCATTCCCAGCCCCACATCCGCTCCCCATCAGGACGGCAAGCAGAACAGTAATGATACGCATACCTGCCTCCAAGAGTGGACTCCTTACTTGAAGGAATCCTTATTTCCCAAGTCCCAAAGCTCCTTAACTAGACGCATGGAATCCCACGAAGTTGTCTGGGAGTTTGTAAAATGTGAAGGCGGTCCTGTGCTGCCGGCTGTTTTGGTTGTGCGTATGGGCCCGGGGTGTGCAACTTTCTTCACCTTGCCGCGATAATGCAAGGATCCCAGCGGGGGCCGTTTTTGTCCGGGCTGATAATTCCTGAGCCCCCGAGACCCCAATCGGAGCAGTAAGCAGTAAGAAAACGTGACTTGGTATTGTGCTAAGTGCTTCCTGCTAAAGCGCCGCCGGCTGCGCAAAGTTAGCTTGTTCAGTGGTTCGCGTCATGTTTCCCCGGCCATTCGCTCCTCGTTTGCAGGATGGTGTTCGAGGTGGTCTTCTGCTTTCTGTGTCCAGAAGCCCGCGTATAATGATTGTTCATGAAAACTCCCAGTGAGGGTAGTGTTGTTATGTCCCCCAGCAATGGTACCGAAAATGCCGGAACTCCAGGCAACGGGCACGCAGTCGTTCCTAAGCCGCGGTTTGAATGGTTGTCGCGCCGCAAGGCAGAGAATTCCGATGGCAATTTCTCCCAGATGCACTATGCCCGTCGAGGCCTGATCACGGAAGAAATGGAGTATGTAGCCTGGCGCGAGAAGCTGCCCCCTGAGCAAGTGCGCGACGAAGTCGGCATTGGCCGCATGATTATCCCGGCCAATATTAATCATCCGGAACTGGAGCCGATGTGCATCGGCGTGGCTTCGCTCTGCAAGATCAATGCCAACATCGGTAACTCCGCCGTGACCTCAAATATTGATGAGGAACTGAAAAAACTTCACACCTCCGTGCACTACGGCGCCGATACGGTCATGGATCTCTCCACCGGCGGCGATATTCATGAAATTCGTGAAGCCATACTGCGCCACGCGCCTGTCCCGATCGGTACCGTGCCCATTTACGAAGCAATCTCCCGCGTGAAGCGCATTGAAGATCTCAACGCCGACATCATGCTGGAAGTCATCGAAGAGCAGGCCGCCCAGGGTGTGGACTATATGACCATCCACGCCGGCGTGCTTATCCAGTACCTGCCCATGATTTCCAAACGCATCACCGGAATCGTGAGCCGCGGCGGTGCCATCCTCGCGCAATGGATGGCCTATCACCACAAACAGAATTTCCTTTACGAGCGCTTTGAAGATATCTGCAAGATTTTCGAGAAGTACGATGTCAGCTTCTCGTTGGGGGACGGTCTCCGTCCCGGCTGCATTGCCGACGCCAGCGATGAAGCCCAGTTCGCGGAATTGAAAACGCTTGGCGAACTTACCAAAAAAGCCTGGCAGCGTGATGTACAAGTCATGATCGAGGGCCCCGGCCACATACCCATCGACAAGATCAAGGAGCAGGTGGATAAAGAAGTCGAGTACTGCTACGAAGCTCCTTTCTACACCCTCGGTCCGCTGGTGACCGATATCGCGCCCGGTTACGACCACATCACCTCGGCGATCGGAGCCGCCATGATCGGCTGGCACGGCGCCGCCATGCTCTGCTACGTCACTCCCAAAGAGCACCTTGGGCTGCCTAACGAAAAAGACGTGAAAGACGGAATCATCGCCTACAAAATCGCCGCCCACGCCGCCGATGTCGCACGCCATCGCCCGGGCGCGCGCGATCGCGACGACGCTCTGAGCTACGCGCGTTACAAATTCGATTGGGAAAAGCAGTTTGCCCTCTCACTCGACCCGGAAACCGCGCGTGCTATGCACGATGAAACCCTTCCCGACGATTACTACACATTTTGTTCCATGTGTGGCCCGAAATTCTGTTCCATGAATTATTCCAGCAAGGTAGACGAATACAACAAGCAGGTACACGGGCTGGAAAAGAAAGACTATTCCGGCCTGGTGGAGAAGTTCGTTCCCATCAAATAGCAAAGTGGCGTAGACCCGGCTGTGCTCCTGGCGGCGGGTCCTTCGGCCTGCCCGCCAAGGTTGACGGAACGCAGTTTCGCCCACAGGCAAATTCTTCTGCTTTTAAATTTCGGAATTATCGACTGAGGCCGGATTTCGTTCCTGAGGCGGATCCCACATCCTGCCGGCCGTTCTTGCTGTAGTGAACTACAACATCCTCCGCCACGTAGCCGTCGTCATTTTCCGCGGTGGTGGAACGCCGGCGCGGGACGGATATGGCCGAGGGTTTCCGGATCGAGCGGGAGACTATTGCCGGGCGTGGTGCGGACGGCGCGGGTTTCGGCGGCAATATTCTCTGTTTCTCGGCGGCCAGTTGCGGACGGGCGACGGGTGTCCCGCCATTCTTCGAATCGGTTGACGCGCTGTGTGCTGCAGGCTTGATCCTGGCAAACGGAACCTTCTGATCGACGGTTGCCGATCGCTGAACCAGGTCGGCCGGCAGGGGCGCCCTGCGATGCACCAACCCGCCCACCAGCATCACGCAAACGGCCAGGATTGCAAAGGCGGCCGCTGTGTCCCAAAACACCGCGTTGCTGGGTGGACGGCGCCATCGAATCGACGGACGCGGCAATCGCGCCATACCCGCCAACAGCGCTGCAGAATTGCGGAAATACAATCGCCACCGCAACCGCGCATTTCGCCAATTCGCGTCCGGAATCCGTACTTTAACCTGCGGGATTCGCAACCAGACCTGCGGCATACGGAAGGAAGGCAAGCGCAACTTCATCCCAGGCACAAGCCACGACGGCCGCGGCAGTGTCACGCGCGGTAAGCGCCAGGATAGTCTTGGCAGTGTCAGGCGAGGCAAGCGTAGCGATACGCGCGGCGCGGAGAAGCGCGGCAGCGGCCATCTCGGCAAGTGCCAAGAGGGTCGCGGAATTCGCATCGAAAAACGCGGCCAACGGAGCCGCGCAAAGCGCAGCCTCTGCAGTGGCGATAACACCGCATCCTGATACACGTAAACTTCGGCTTCAGCGTTTTTCCTGTTGATTTCTGAGGCTGGACCTTCGCTCTGCCCCACTGCAGAATGCAAACCTTCACCCGTACCACTGCTTACCAGGGGTATCGAAACCAGGTGTTCCGGCAAGGCGAATGGATTCGACTTTTCAATCTCCAAATGTCTGGAATTGCTCGCCGCCTGCGTGCGTTCCATTCGCGGCGTCGTGCCCTCCACCTCCTGAGCGGAAGCAATCAGCGGAATTTCTACGATCGGCCGGCTTTCCGAAAGTACCCCCGGCGCGATGAATACACATAAGTCATTGCTATCCGGAACCAGACCTGCCTTGATCAACGCCTCTTCCGGAGAGCATTCCTGGAGTTTTATTTCTAGATCGGCTGGAATCTCGGAAATCTGTTCGGGCGAAACCGTCTCCACCGTGTAGCCGCGCGCACGCAACTCCCGCGCAAGCTCCTCCGACTCTCCCACAGAACGCGTAATGATCCGTGCCAGAGGCATAACTTTAGTTAAGGCGAGAAAGAATTCAGGAGTGGTGCACTCCCTACTACCCAAACCTTCGATGCGGCAGCAACCAACCTAGTTTACTGCACCTCAGAAAATTTAGCCGCAAGTACGCTGCCGGGAAGCGAGGTCTGTGCAATCTTTTGCACCTTCGCTCAATGGGCCGAGCTCAAGACCTTGGCCGCCCGGTTCAACGCCGCGGCCAGCGCGGCGATCTGCTGTCTGGTGCGCTCGGCATCGCCTTTATCCAACGCTTCGTTGACCCCGGGAATCACCACCGCCGCGTACCCCGTATATTCTCCAGGAGCGTAAATGGCGTGCTGATACCACGGCCGGTTCGGCAAACCCTCGGGAATAAGCAGCGCGCGTTCTGCATTGCGCAATATTTGGTTAAGCTCCGCGGCATTGCCTGGGATTTTCCTTTGCCGCGCCAAAATCCGCCTTCCCGCTTCCTCAAAACGGCGAGCCGCCTCGGTTGCCGCAGCGAAGCTCGGAGCATTTTTCCCTAGTTTGTCTTCCGCTTTCTTTTTTGCGACGGTGATGTAAACCGCTACCTCTTTTCCGTATTCTTCGTAGTCGTAGGGAAGCACATCCGCATCGGCCATGCGCAGAGCTTGCAGTCCGTAGAGCCGCGCCATCTGCTGCTCATAGACGAAATCCGGATCGGCAAATTTCTTGAACCAGTTGAAATTATCGAAAACGGAGTGATAGACGCCGTAGGCGCCGGTCGAACTCACGTCGGTCGCCGGCACCCCCAAGTGTTGCAGGAAAACGCTGTAATCGGACCCGCTCCCCAGATCTCCCACCGGCACATCGGGCCGTGCTTGTGCCGCAGGAATGCGGCCAGTCTCGCCGATGGCTTCGGTTGGGACCTGCGTCTGGTCCGCGCCTGGCAGGCCTGCCTTTCGCCATACGTCGTAAACTGTGCCTCCCTTCGGACTCGGCACAACTTTAGCTACGTCGCGAATGAACTGCTTCAGACTGGGAACCGAAGAGGCCGTGAACTTCGGCCCGGAAACGGCCACGTCCATATTGAAGTATGCCGCCGCATTCGCCAGGTCGCTGGCGTGCTGCTCCCCCCATTCGGTTGATCCGATCAGTCCGAACTCCTCGGCGTCCCAGCTGCCGATTACCAGGGTCCGTTTCGGCTTCCAACCTGATTTGAGCAGCTCGCCGATGCCATGCACCGCTTCCAGCGTGGCCGCCGTCCCGCTATTCGGATCCACTGCCCCATATACCCAGGCATCGCGGTGATTGCCCGCGACGACCCACTCGGCAGGCGATTCGCTTCCACGCACGGTGCCAATTACGTCCCAGATTGTGCGGAATTGATAATCCTGCTTGAGGTGCAGCTTCACTTTCACCGGCCCAGGGCCCATGTGGTAGGTGAATGGCAGCGCGCCCTGCCAGTCGCGCGGAGACTCCGGACCGCCAAGGTGTTCAAGGATCGGCCATGCGTCGGCGTAGGAAAGCGGCGTCGTAGGAATTTTAGGCATCTGCGCGGATTTATCCGGCGGGATGCGCTGCGACTCTGACAACGTTGGCAATGAGGCAATGCCCGGCGTCGTTGGATCACCGGGAAACTCGAACATGTAGCCGATCGATCCACGCTGCACACCTGTATCCGGCCGCCAAGGACCTTTCGGATATTTATCTCCGCGCTTCCAGCCATCATCGGCGGAATCGGAATAAATGATCACGCCTGCCGCGCCATGTTCCTGCGCCACAAACGCCTTCACACCACGGAAATTCTGACCATAACGCACCAGCACGATTTTCCCGCGCACATCAACTTTCATCTGCTCCAGTTTTTGGAAATCTTCCGGCGAACCGTAGTTCACATACACGACTTCTGCTTCCACATCACCGGAAGGCGACATGCCGTTGTAGGGCGTAACGACGCGCGGGTCGTCTTGATAGGGATCTCCGTCCACATGTTCGCGCGTGGGTCCGTGCATCTTCACGTTCTCGGGAGCGGTCACATCTACACTGATCTCGACTGGGTAATTGAACCAGACGCGGTATTCGACAATCTCCGTCTCCAGACCAGCGGCGCGGAACTTGCTCGCGACATAATCTGCGGTCGCCTTATCTTCGGGCGAGCCCGCGATGTGCGGCGCCTGGGTCAGAATGCGCAAGTGTTCTTCGGCGAGCTTGGGGTCCGGGAGCTCGAGAAAACGCTTTTCCAGGCCGGTTTCAGCGCCGGCGTCGCGAAAGCCGAAGATCGCAGGGGAGCCATCGTTCTGGTGACGGCGTGATTGCAAAATATGAGCGCTGAAAGCAGGACTGCACGGGAGACAAATTTCATCGGGCTCCTGAAAGACTTTGATTGAGACAGCACGTTTGAGCAAGCTCACGCTCCCAGCTTCGCGAGAACGCTAAAGGGGTCTTCGACGTCAGGTACGTTGCCGGCTTCGTATATTTTACGAAACTGAATCCTGCCGCTCTTGTCGACTACAAAAACAGCTCGCTCGTTGGTTCCGGCATCGGGCTGATTCTCGCGCAGCACTCCGTATTTGCGGCTCACCTCTCCATGTGGCCAAAAATCGCTGCACAGCGCGAAATCGAAGGGCCCAATCTTCCGTTCCCAGGCAGTTGTATTCATGATGGAGTCCACACCGATCGCAACCACTATGGCATCGTACGCAGCAATTTCGTCACGCTCATCCTGGTACTGCACCAACTGCTTCTCACTTGCCGCCTCCCAGTTAAGCGGATAGAAAGCGAGGAGCACATTCTTCTTGCCCTGGCACTCACTCAGGCGAAATCGTTTTTTCACCCCGCCAACCAGCACCGGAAGATCGAAGTCGGGCGCCAGGTCACCGACCTGCAACGCGGGCATTTGGATCCTAGAAGGCACACTCACGGCATCCTCACGGAGAAAATGTTGATTTTACTATTTCTGAGAATGTGCCGCTGGCGCACCCGCCCTGCTGGTTCTTGACTGCCTCCTGGCTGTGCGCACAGCAAATCAGCCGTTAAAATGGATTTCGTCAAGATTTGCAAGTCTTGCGACATTGCCATGCCGGCTCCCAACCCCACCAGCCGATTCTCCGACCGGGTGGACAACTATCTCCGCTACCGTCCGGGCTATCCGCCCGCGGTGCTGGAGCTGTTGAAATACAAGTGTGGCGTCAAGCCCAGCTCTGTGGTCGCGGACATCGCCTCGGGCACGGGCCTTCTGACTCGCATGTTCCTGGAAAATGGGAACCGCGTTTACGCGGTCGAACCAAACCCGGAAATGCGCCAGGCCGGAGAGCGCCTGCTCAGGGCTTACCCGAATTTCACCAGCGTAGCTGCGACGGCCGAATCCACGAGTTTGCCCGACCACAGCATTGATTTTGTAACAGCCGCTCAGGCGGCCCACTGGTTCGATTTGCCAAAAGCGCGGACCGAATTCGTTCGTATCCTAAAGCCGGAAGGCTGGTGCGTCCTGATCTGGAACGAACGCCGCACCGATTCCACTCCTTTTTTGCGAGCCTACGAACAAATTGTCCTCATTTATGGCACCGACTACAAAGAAGTTCGTCACGAACGCACCACGGCGGCGATCGACTCCTTCTTCGCGCCTTCGAAATTCCACTCCCAGGTTTTTGACATGCGCCAGGAATTCGATTATCCCGCTCTCGAAGGGCGGCTACTTTCCTCATCCTACGCGCCGCAGCCAGACCACCCCAATTACGGACCCATGCTCAAAGCGCTACGGGCCATTTTCGATGAGTACAACGTGGACGGCCGAGCTACATTCGAATACAACACCCGTGTGTTCTACGGACAGCTCACTTGATCTCGAAAGTCCTTGGTGGGCACCCTTCCTGAACCGGAGCCTGCCCTGAGCTCGTCGAAGGGTGTCCTTTGTCGTAATCCTCAAGCAGTCCG
>QIAS01000405.1:9838-10308 GCA_003225615.1 Acidobacteriota bacterium
CACTGCCACCCCTTCCGCCAGCAAAAGGTGAATCGTTCAATGCCATTCTTGACGATATCGACAGGGTCATCCTCCCGGGAATTACCCACTGGCAATCCCCAAATTTCTACGCCTTCTTTCCAGGCAATGCGTCCGCGCCGGCAATTCTTGGCGATCTGCTCTCTTCTGGTCTCGGTGTACAAGGAATGCTCTGGTCCACCAGCCCCGCCTGCACCGAACTCGAAACCCACGTGCTCGACTGGCTGGTACACATGCTGGGCTTGCCTGAAAAATTTCTCTCCACCAGTTCTGGCGGAGGTGTAATTCAGGACACTGCCTCCAGCGCTTCGCTCTGCGCCCTCCTCGCCGCCCGTGAGCGGGCCACGAATTTCGCCGCTAATCAGCGCGGATGCGATGGCCGGCTCGTCGCCTACACCTCCAGCCAGGCACACTCTTCGATTGAAAAGGACGTAAAGGTCGCGGGCCTCGGC
>QIAS01000405.1:10563-13072 GCA_003225615.1 Acidobacteriota bacterium
TGCCGACAGCTACTGCTTCAACCCGCACAAGTGGATGTTCACCAACTTCGATTGCGACTGTTTCTACGTCGCCGACCGCAAATCGCTGATCCAGGCTCTCAGCGTCTTACCCGAATACCTGCGCAACCAGGCTACCGAATCCGGCGCGGTCATCGACTATCGAGACTGGCAGATTCCCCTTGGGCGCCGCTTCCGATCGCTCAAATTATGGTTTGTAATCCGGCACTATGGGATTGAAGGCCTGCAGCACCACGTGCGCGAGCACGTCCGCCTCGCTCGGGAATTTGCAGAGTGGATTAGAAAAGATAATCGCTTCGAACTCGCCGCGCCAGTCCCGCTCAACCTTGTCTGCTTCCGTCACAAAGCGGGAGACGCTGTCACACAGGCGTTAATGGATCGTCTTAACCGCAGCGGTGACCTTTACCTCACGCACACGCGCCTCAATGACAAACTCACATTGCGCTTCTGCATCGGCCAAACGAACACGAAGGCGCGCCATGTCGAGCATGCCTGGCAACGTATTCAGGAGGAAGCCGCCAAGCTGGAAGTGAAAACCTCTAACGTCGGATCACCTTAAATGCAAATTCGCGCCCTATGCCCTGACGAAGCGCCAGATGAATCCACAGCATGGCATAGGGCTCCAGCAGCCGCGCGATGCTGAGGCCGCCCGCATCAATCGCTTCAAATCCCAAGTCCGTGGCCAACTGCGCCGCCGCAGCTTTCGCGCTTGCGTCATCGCCGCAATAAAACATCGTGGCCGGTCCTTGCGGATAACGTGGATTCTCCATGTTGTTCGACCCGGTTGTATTAAAGATCTTCGCCACCCGCGCTCCCTTGGCCCAACCTGCAACCTGCTCCGCCGCCGAAGTTGTATGCCCCACTTCCAGCCCCGACATATCCGGCTTCAAGGGATTCGTGCAATCGAAAACAACTTTGCCACTCAGATTTCCCGCATTCCGCACCGCCTCCTGAGTCGCAGGCCATGGCGTAGCAAACACCACGACCTCGCCAAACTTCGCCGCCTCCGCCACACTGCCCGCGCGCGCATTGGCTCCAGCTTGCTTCAGCAAAGCATTCACCTCGGGATCTGACGCATTCCGCACTCCAAACATTACTTCATGCCCCTTTTCGCCCAGCCTTTTCCTAAAGCCCCACCCACATTTCCCGCACCAATAATTCCGATCTTCATCGCCTGCCCCTCCGATGGGATCTCCGATTGATTTGCCGAAGACTGCTTATGGATGCACCCAGAATGAAGATCGGTGCGTAGATTCGATCGGTTGATTTGGCGGGCGAATTTCGCTTGCGAGCTTCGCGAGGACCTCGCGATCTTTGCGGGTAAATTGGTTTCCAGAGACTTAAAGTGGTACTCAAGGACTCCGGAGCTACTTCCGCTTCAGAACCCGCTTGACCGCTTTTGCAATATGCGGAGCAGTCAGCCCGTACTTCTCCATCAATTCGTCAGGCGCAGCCGATTCAGCGAACGTGTTCTGAATCCCAACAAACTCCATAGGCACCGGATGCGATCGCGCCGCCGCCTTCGCCACCAGCGATCCCAGCCCGCCTTCCAGAACATGCTCTTCCGCCGTAACAATTGCCCCACAATCCCGCGCCGCCTTCGCCACCGCTTCTTCGTCCAAAGGCTTCAAAGTGTGCATATCCACGACGCGCGCCGAAATTCCTCCTTCTTCCAATTGCACCTGCGCCAGCAATGCCTGCGCCACTTCCAATCCGCACGCCACGATGGCTACATCGCGCCCTGCGCCGTGCACTTTGGCTTTGCCAATCTGGAAGCTGTCGCCCCCCCCATACACGATCGGAGCCTTGGGCCGTCCCGTGCGCATATACACTGGCCCATCGTGTTCCGCCATCAATTTCACCAAGGCCCGCCCAGAAAATTCGTCCGCCGGCACCACCACCGTGAATCCCGGAAGCGCGCACATCAAGGCATAGTCCTCAATCGCCATCTGGCTAGGCCCATCTTCCCCAATCGAAATTCCCCCATGCGATCCGCAAAACTTGGCATTCACACGCGGGTAGGCCACACTCATGCGCAACTGGTCATAGCCTTTGTCGCAAAGAAAAACCGCAAACGAAGATGCAAAAGGAATTTTCCCGGAGAGCGCCAGCCCGCTAGCCATTCCCACCATGTTGGCTTCGCAAATTCCCACGGTAAAAAAACGCTCCGGAAACTCCTTGGCAAATTTGGCGCTATAAGTAGATTTCGCCAAATCCGCATCCAGCACGACGACATTCGCATTGGTCTTCCCCAGTTCCGCCAAAGCCTGCCCATAGGCCTCGCGCGTAGCCACGCCCAGTTTCAACTCAAATTTCGTCTTCACCGTAGTGCCGATGCCCAAGTTTCCCTCCCAAACTCACGTGGAGACGGCCGCCGTGTCTGCCAAGCAAAGCCAGGCAGTCTCTAGTATCTCTGCGGACTCCGCGACTCCTCTGCGTCCTGTGCGGTTAAAAGCTTCTTAACCGCAGAGTTGCCGCAGAGCACGCTGAG
>QIAS01000406.1:0-3874 GCA_003225615.1 Acidobacteriota bacterium
AGGGCGTAGCCTCCGCCCATGCACCAGCCGATTGAAGCAATACGGTCTTTTTTCACGTTGGGCTGGGATTGAAGGAATTCAAAAGCGGCGTGCAGGTCGCGGGCGGCGCGGTCTTCGGGAACGCCGCGCATCAGTTCGTGCGCGAGGTCGGGTGTAGTCGCTACCTTGCCACGATACAGATCAACCGCCAGCGCCATGTAACCCTGATCGGCAAGCTTGGACGCCTGCTCTTTGACCCAGTCGTTAAGGCCCCAATATTCGTGGATCACGATAATCGCCGGGAACGGAGCTTTGCCGGAAGGCGTGTAGAGAATGCCTTGGACGGTCTCATCGCCACTCTTATAGGACACAGTTTTGCTCTCGGCGGCGACAGCTGACGTGGCGAACAGAAGACAGAGCGTTAGCAGCAGAAGAATGGTTTTCATGGGATCTGGCAACTAGTGAGCCAGCACCTTTCCAGCACTTTCCAGCCGCGAAGCGGCTCGCTTGGGTCGAAGATTTGGCTTACAAATCGAGTTCCATGTACAGGGCTCCCTCAATGGGATTCAGGCGGTAGGGAGCAATCTCGCGAAATCCCAATCGGCGGTACATCGCGACGGCGTCTCTCATGATCGGCTCAACCGTGTCGAGCCGCATATGTTTGTAGCCCATCGCGCGGGCTTCGCTGATCACAGCCTCCGCCAATTTGCGGCCTAGCCCTTGGCCGCGATATGTCGGTCGTAGATAGAGGCGCTTCATTTCGCAAACTGCTGGTTCCAGACAGTGCAACGCTACACAGCCGGCTGGCTGGCCGTTGTCTTCGGCGAGCAGCAAACGCCCTTGGGGTGGAGCATAGTCACCGGGCAGTTCAGCCAGTTCCGTATCAAAGCTTTGGAAACACAGACTGAAACCGAGCGACTTGGCGTATTCCAGAAACAGCTCGCGGGCTTGCGCGATCTGCTCCGCCGACTTCGCTTCCACAATCGTCATGGCGGGCACTGCTTCGGTCACCCCATCAGCATGCCTCCATTTACATTCAAGACATGGCCAGTGATATAGGAGGACTCCTCGGAGGCAAGAAAAGCCACCGCATGCGCAACATCTTGTGGAGTACCTACTCGACCCAGCGGGATCAACTTCACCGCATTCTGTTTGAGATCATCGGCGAGCCCGGAGGTCATAGCCGTATCGATGAAACCGGGAGCCACGGCGTTGCAGGTAATATTTCGGGAAGCCAGTTCGCGGGCGACCGCCATCGTCAGACCTATAAGACCCGCCTTGGAGGAAGCATAGTTGGCCTGGCCCGCTTGTCCCATCTGACCAAAAATACTGGTTACGTTTACGATGCGTCCCCAGCGCTGTTTGAGCATGGGTCCAATTACCTGCTGAATGCAGAGGTACGCGGAAGTCAGGTTGGTGTTGAGCACAGCATCCCAATCGGCGCGCTTCATGCGCATGAGCAGTTGATCGCGCGTGATACCCGCGTTGTTAACCAGGATATCGATTTTGCTAAAGTGAGCGATCGCGGCCTTGAATGCGGACTTGATCTGCGCCTCGTCAGTGACATCCAAAGAAAAAGCGGCAGCCTTGCCGCCCGATGCGGTGATCTGCTGCACTAACTGGTCTAGTTTTTCTTGATTGCGCGCTGCCAGGGCGACCGCGGCGCCGTGATTCGCGAGTTCCAGGGCGCACGCCTGGCCGATGCCCTGCGACGCTCCGGTTACGAACGCAACACGTCCGGAAAGGCTCATCAAAATGCTCCCTGGGACGGAAGCGGAATTATAACTGCCGGAGTCTAATGCGCGGCCGCCGAGTCGGCTGCCTGAACTTCTGCCCGGAAAAGATAATGCAGCAACGGAGGCGCAAGAAGAGTAGTAATGCCGGTCATCACAACAATAATGGCATAGGTCGGTTGAGACACAATTTTCGAGTTGAGGCCTACCAGGGCCACAATCAGCGCGACCTCGCCGCGCGGCATCATGCCTACGCCGACGCTGAAGACGGTGTGCCATCCCTGGTTAATAAGCGGCAGACCGCAGCCAATCACTTTGGAGATGATGGCCAGCACGGAAATGATCGCCGCAGCAGCGAGAACGTTTCCAGTCAGGAGGCTGATGTCGAGGCGCGCTCCTACAGAGAAAAAGAAATAGGGAGCGAGAAATTGGGTAATCCCTTCCACCCGGGGCAGCAGATCCCATTCGGGCGAATAGTCGGCAAACATCAGGCCGGCGAAGAATGCTCCGATGATCGCAGCCATACCGATCTTCACTGACAGCCAGGACAGAAACAGGCAGAGCAGGAGAGCGATAATCAGAGGTGCATCGCGGGTCGAAAGGTGCTCCACCCCGGGGTGGAGACGGCGCACAATATGGGGCGCGATGAAAATCATGAAGAGGGCGAAAGTGAAGGCTTCCGCGATAACTACGCCCAGGTGTAGCCACTGAATACCGCCCTGAGAGCTGAACTCGGCTACCACTGCCAGCAAAAGCATTCCAAGAATGTCATCGAAAACCGCAGCTCCCATTATGATTCTGGCGTTGCGTGACTGCAGCACGCCCAGATCTGCCAGCACACGGGCGGTGATGCCGACGCTGGTGGCCACCATGGCTGCCCCCACGAAAACGGATTCCGTGGCGCCATTCCCGCGCAGTTCCATATAAGCGAAGCCGAGCACGAAGGGCACAATCACGCCGGCCACCGCGACCATTAAGGATTTTCGTCCCACTCCGATCAAGTCTTTGGGGCTGGTCTCCAAGCCGGCGCTGAATAATACGAAGATGGCACCGATCTCGGCGATGGATTCGATCGATTCACTTGGCTGAATGACTTTTAGAGCATACGGTCCCAGCAATATACCGGCGCCAATTTCCCCCAGTACCGCAGGTAAGCGGAGGCGCTCGAACAACTCTCCGATGATCTTGGCAGCAACGAAGATCGCGAAAAGTTCCAGCAGCAACTGCTCTGGACCTGTAGACATGACCGTTAAAGAGAATAGTAACGATCCTGTTCAGGTGCAAGTTGATGGATGAGGAAAAACCTTATGTCCTTGGACTTCAGCGCCGCATTAACCCCAACCCGGCACTCACACCAGCCGCGCTGTTCAAGTGGCGCCCGGCACCAGCCGCAAAGCGGCGGAAGAGGATAGCCCCGGACGTAAGCCCGGGGTAGGCTACCTTCCCGACCGAGTCCCGAAGGGACACCGCAAGCAGCCCGGCACGTAAGTGCCGGCCGCGTTCCACTGCATTTTCTACAGAGCAGGAAGCGCACCAGAAGAGCCGTTTATTCAATGCGGCGAAGTGGCCAGATCAACACCTCCAGATACCGTGCGAAGTGCAGAATGGGAGCTGTTTGGGGCAAGGTGATTCCCGCGGATTCGGCCATTGTATTCGTTGTGATTTCCGCTTCCGCATCCTGCAAAGGCCAGGGGATGTGATGGATCTCGGCACGGTAAACGTGGTTGCGCGACACGCTGTAGAGGCAATAACGTTCCGTAAGCCAATGCGCAAGACTCCCAGGCTGCCTGAGTTCGACCTCGCGCACGGGATGATAGCGCCCTCGGAATTCGGAGTTTCCTTTGCGACGCCGCGAACTGTACGCAACTTCATCCTCACGCATCTCTACACGCATTTCGGCTTTGAAATATGGCAAGGCGTACAGCCAGCGAGCGGCCAGGACGGCGAGCGAATTCGCAGCGTCGAGGCTGAAGAAATAAACTCCAGGCTTATCGGCGAAAGAGACATATGTGCGCACGTTCAGTTCAGGAAAGCGGGAGAGCCCGGGCAGCGGCGGCAGGCCACGGGCGTGAATGTCGCTCATGTGGAATGGGGTTACCGCAAGCCAGCACTCGCCCTCGTAGGTGTGAAGTTCCAGGTTGCTCGGAACCAGCGGACGAAGC
>QIAS01000406.1:4169-4485 GCA_003225615.1 Acidobacteriota bacterium
GAATGTGTACCGGGA
Source organism: Acidobacteriota bacterium (assembly GCA_003225615.1). Classification (GTDB taxonomy): domain Bacteria; phylum Acidobacteriota; class Terriglobia; order Terriglobales; family Acidobacteriaceae; genus QIAS01. Next base: position 4,185 of record QIAS01000406.1, read on the forward strand.
AAGTGAAAGAACCGAAATCGGCATACTGCTGCACAAATTCGATCTTCTTGATGAAGAAGGACGGCGATTTAACAATGCTGCCGGTTGCGTAGAGCAGGCTGCCGGTGTAGGCGTCCAGATAAATTCGGCCTCTGAAAAGTCCTACACGCTTCTTGCGCGGTTTCACCTGGTAGACGTGCATCATGCGGCCTTCGATCATCGGCGTCGCTTTGTAGGAAAATTTATAGTTGGCGCTGCTGATGGCGGTGAGCGCAGGATCGTCTTTCTGCACGTGATCAACCTCCGACTGCAATAGCCGAAT
>QIAS01000407.1:0-5795 GCA_003225615.1 Acidobacteriota bacterium
AGAGATCGCTGAGCAACTTCCTGGAGTACTCCGAGAACAGCTCGCCTGCACCATCTGCCGGTCGTCGTGCTTGTTTATCTTATGTGGATTCACACACTTAGTGGTGAGGCAACTATAGCTCCCTTATAGAGTCACTTCAGGCCAATACCGTAACCTCCCCCGTACATCACCCTCCGTACCGTTGGAAAGCGTCGTCTCTTCCCTCACCATTAGGGCCGGCAGGAAATTAAGTTCGGCGGTAACTGCGACCCTCCCCCCACCGCGCCGACCATCAAAACTATGTCCGACCTAGAGCACCAGCCGGTATCTGAACAGGTCTGCGAGACCTGGCAGCAGTTTGTCCAGGGGTTGCTGGGCATGGCCCTACTGCTGGGCACCGCGATGATTGTGCATTTCTACTCGCCGGCTCCAGCGAACGACCTTAAGAACCAGGTTCAACAACTTACGGATCAGGTCCAATTGCTTAAGCAAGAGCAGGCTATGCCTGCGATGGTGCTGAATCGGTATCGCAATTCGATCTGCTACGTGTACGGCGTCTATCACGTCAGCTTCCCGGACCGGCGTGTGGGGTTGCGGGCGCGACTCTCCGGGACGGGGTTTGTGGTCGCAAATGGCCTGCTGGCCACGAATCGCCATGTGGCCGAGCCCTGGTATGGCGATGCTGACGCGGACGCTCTTATCCGTCGCGGCGCTACTCCCCGCTTGGAGAAGCTACTGGCCTTCTTTCCGGGCGTGCCTACTCCGGTGAACATTACGCCTGCAGTCGTCTCCGCGAAGGGCGATCTGGCGGTATTGCGGATGCAGGATTCAGCAGCGATCGATCAACTCACGCCGCTTCCTTTGGCTGAGAAACCATCGCGTCCGGGAGAACTGGTGGCCGTGGTTGGTTATCCTATGGGAATTGCCGGCATGGTGGCGAAGTCGCCGACTTCGGTCTACGAACGCCTGGCATATAGGCGGGATGATATTGGCGCAGCCAATGAATTGGCGGCCTTGTCGCTGATTCGCCCCTCGTCGACCTGCGGACACCTCGGGGATGTCGTGGGAGACAAGCTGATCTATGACGCACCCACAGCCCATGGCGGCAGCGGTGGTCCTGTGTTCAACGCACAGGGTGAGGTGATTGGCGTCAACTCGGCTTATCTGGACGGCTTTTCGGGGGGTACGCTTGGTATCTCCACCGATGCGCTCCGACCACTGGTTCAAGCTGCCCAGAAGGCAAGAAAATCAGCGGACAGCTCCGCGGTTCCTACATTAGCGTCCAATCCTGAGTAATTTCCGAAGCTCAACGGAACCGACCTATCCATCCGGGCTCGCGGACATGTTCTTCTTCCAAGCGGCGCAGGCGCGCCGCCATAACCCCATGACGGCCCAGGTAGCCGAGAATGCGTTGCGTTTCCTTGCGATCCACTACCGGAAGCCGGCCGATGTTGTGGCGCAACATCTTGGCGGAGGCTTCGGAGAGCGATTCGTCTGGATACGTAACGATGACGTGCGTGGAAGCAGCTTCGAGGACAGTCAGGGTTCCGGCGGGATCCTTATCCAGGGCGCGCAGGATGTCTCCACGGGTGATGACTCCGGCGAGCTTTCCCTCGCGGTCCACCACTAGCATGCCTTGATGATGGCTGACTTCGGGATCATGCCGGGCAATGCGGTCGGCGAGTTCGCCAATGCGAAGGTCAGCTACTAGGATGGGCGCTTCGCGGTCCATGGTCTCCTGAACCATGACCTGCTGCAGAACATCGGCTTCGTAGTCCTGATGAATGCTTAACCCGCGGCGCGCCAGCTTCTCCGTCATGATGGACGATTTCGGCATAAACAACATGGCCACGCCGTCGGCAATCACGCTGACCAGCATGAGCGGCAGGACAGAGTTGTAGTCGCGAGTAATCTCAAAAGCAAAAATGATGAATGTGAAAGTTGCGCGGGAGGCGGCGCCGAACACGGCGCCCATGGCGACTAGTGCGAATGCGCCGGGGGCAAGACTGGCGGTCGGAAAGGCGCGGTTCATCAGTAGGGCATAAGCTCCGCCCAGGGCCGCGCTGGACATGAACATGGGAGCGAGCAGGCCGCCCGACGTCCCGGAACCCAGGGAGACAACCAGGGCGACGGCTTTAGCAATCATCACAATGGCCAGCAGTTCTAAGCCGAGCCTGGCATTGAGAATGTCCCCGATCGTGTCATAGCCGACGCCCAGCACGCGTGGAACAAAGTAGCCGATGACGCCGAGGCCCAGCGCGCCAGTGGCTGGCCACCACAGATGGTCGACGGGAAGTTTTTCAAACTGATCTTCTATCCAATAAAGCGCTTTGCTGAAACCCACGGCCGCCAGCCCGCAAATTCCTCCAAGCAGCAGATAAAACGGCAAAGCGTGCGGGATGCCAAAATCCACCTTTCCGACTTCGAACATTGGCCCCGTGCCCAGCAATTGCATGTGAACCGCAGTGGCCAGCGTGCTGGCAATCACCAGAGGAATGAAAGAGCGCGACTTGAATTCAAAAAGCAGGAGCTCAATGGCCAGGATCACGCCGGCAATGGGCGTGTTGAATGTGGCGGACATGCCGGCTGCGGCGCCGCACGCTAAGAGCACTTTTCTTTCTGAGGCGGTGGTGTGAAAGATCTGGCCGACGAGAGAGCCAACGGCACCGCCGGTTTGAATAATGGGTCCTTCAGCGCCGAAAGGACCGCCAGTTCCGATAGCGATAGCGGCAGAAATCGGCTTCAGAATAGCCACGCGCGGCTCGATGCGGCTGCGGTTGATGAGCACTGCTTCCATCGCTTCCGGGATGCCGTGCCCCTTGATTTTAGGGGTGCCGTACTTCGCCATGAATCCCACGATGATTCCGCCAATCACCGGTATGACGATGACCCAGGCGCCAAGATGATGAAAGCGCGCGCTGGTGAAATCCGTGGAAAAACGATGAAAGAAAAAGATATTGGTGAACAAGCCAATCAGCTTGTACAGGGAGAAGGCGACCACGCCTGCCACTAATCCAATACCGACGGATAACGCCGAGACGAGCACCATGCGGAATTGTGCCGGTGGCGCTACGGCGCCGGGAATAAGCAGCCCACGTCCGTTTGAGTCGGAGCTCCGCTCTGCTGACTGGTCGTTGCGTAAGGTCCCATTACCTCTTTTCGTTTCTTGATCCGATCCCATGCCTATTCGGCGCTCCTTTTGGAGGTAACTTCCTTTGTCTTGACGACGGTTTCTGAGGGTGAGCCTCGGCGGCCCCGGTGCCGTGTACCACCCGTCTCAGGGCTCGCAAGAGCGCCGGCGCGGTGCTGCGGAGCTCTGCACGATGGTGAAGCGCCAGTTCGCGCAACGTTTTTTCTCCTTTGGGGGTTAGGACCAGCAACACCTCGCGGCGATCCTGGCCACCACGCTGGCGGCGCACGTACCGGCCTGTTTCAAGCCGGTTCACTAGCTCGACAGCGCTATGGTGCTGGATTTGCAGCCGCTCGGCGAGTTCCGCCACGCGTGGCCTCACGCCGCGCGGCAGGCCCTTGATGGCCAGCATGAGCTGGTACTGGCGTGGTTCCAGACCTGCGGACCGGGAGGCCTGCTCGCTGAAGTGCAGGAAGCGGCGAATCTGGTATCGGACCTCGGCTAGTGACTGGTAATCGCTCAAAGTAAGGGGCTTTTCCATCCGCGGATTATATCGGACCACGATTATAACCGCATTTGTATCGTATCACGACATATGTCCCTGCGCTAGATCTCAGGAAAGTACCCGGCAAAGCTTTAACCGCCGAGGGTGCAGTGGGCAACGTGGCAACCGCCTGGAAGGAAAACGCAGATCGCGCGCCTCAGCGAAGTGGCGATTGGGGCCAGCCTCCATATAGAATCCCTAGTCCCGCATTTCATTTCACCAGAATAGACGAGGTGCTGGTTTGATTGCGCGTTATACGCGCCCGGAAATGGGGCGCATCTGGAGTGACGAGAACCGCTTCCGGATGTGGCTGGCGGTGGAAGTCGCCGTCACCGAGACCCTGGCCGAAGCGGGCATGGTTCCCAAGGAAGCCGCGCGCGCGATCCGCGAACGCGCCGCCTTCAATGTCACACGCATTCAGGAGATCGAGGCGGAGGTGCGCCACGACGTCATCGCCTTTACCACGGCGGTGGCCGAGATCGTCGGTCCGCACGCGCGCTGGTTCCATTACGGCCTGACCTCGAACGATGTTGTGGATACCGCTCTGGCACTGCTCATCCGGGAAGCGTCGGCAATCATCCTGGAGGACCTGAATCGTCTTGCCGAGGTGCTGAAGCGCCGCGCCTGGGAATTCAAGGACACGCCGATGATCGGGCGGACGCATGGAGTTCACGCCGAGCCGATCACTTTCGGTTTTAAGCTGGCCAACTGGTACTCCGAGGTGCAACGCGATATTGCCCGCTTCGAGCGAGCCGCCGAGGAGATGCGGGTGGGCAAGTTGTCCGGGGCGGTGGGGACGTTTGCCCATCTCACGCCTGAACTGGAAGAGAAGATCTGTGCGCGGCTCGGACTGAAGGCGGCAGCGGTATCGTCGCAGGTTATCCAGCGGGATCGCCACGCCAATTATCTAGCTACCCTGGCGGTGATTGCCTGCACTCTCGACAAGATCGCTACCGAGTTGCGGCATTTGCAGCGTACCGAAGTGCGCGAAGCCGAGGAATTCTTCAGCGAAAAGCAAAAAGGCTCTTCGGCGATGCCGCACAAGCGAAATCCCGTCACCTTGGAGCAGATCAGCGGGCTGGCCCGGGTGGTTCGTTCCAACGCGCAGGCGGGATTCGAAAACGTGGCCCTCTGGCATGAGCGGGATATATCGCATTCGTCGGTAGAGCGGATCATCCTGCCGGACTCGACCACCCTCGCGGATTACATGCTGAGCAAGACAGCCAACCAAATTGACACAATGCTCGTCTATCCCGAGCGGATGCTGGCCAACTTGAACAGCACCCGGGGACTGGTGTTTAGCGGCCAAGTGTTGCTCGATCTGGTGGAGCACGGGGTCTCGCGTGAAGATGCCTACCGCGTGGTGCAGGCTCACGCGATGCGCGCCTGGAAGGAAGGACTCGACTTCCACCAACTGGTGGTGAACGACAAGGAAATCACCCGCCACGTGCCGCGACAGAAGATCGAGCAGGCATTCGATGTGAAGCGCCAGTTAAGGAATATAGACAAGATTTTTGCCCGGGTGTTCGACGAGGCTGCGCCAGGGTCCGCAAAATCGGCCAAACCAGCGGCCAGAAAGCCACTTCGTCTCACCCTGGCCACGGCTGTAGTTTTGGCCTCGTGCTTTGTATGCGCCCAAGAACCGGCGGCCACGCCTCCTCAGGAAAAACCTGCGCCGCAGGAAAACGCTCCAGCGCCTGAGAAATCAGAGAACCCACCGGGCCCTGGCCCCCCGTCGAAAACTCCACCCGCGATACCGGAGAACCCCAAGGCAACTGCCTGGGGTGTTCTTGAGACCGCGGCGAAGAGTGACAAAACCGGCGATCGCGCGGCCACCATGCGAGTGTTAAGCCTGCTCCCCAAGAATGAGCAGGCGAAAAAACTGGCGGAAGCCGGCCTCGGTGATGACAAGCCAGAGGTCCGTTCCGCGGCGGCGCTGGCCTTGGGAGAGATGCAATCGCGCTCAAGCATTCCGAAACTCAAAGAGTCCCTCTCCGATAAGGAGATCACGGTAATGCTGGCTGCGGCGCATGCACTCGACCTCATGCATGACAATGCCGCTTATGAGGTGTACTACGAAATCCTGACCGGAGAGCGCAAGACTTCCAAAGGACTGATCGCGGAACAAACCGCGACTCTGAA
>QIAS01000407.1:6000-9721 GCA_003225615.1 Acidobacteriota bacterium
TTGCCAAGCGTGGCGATCCTTCGTCCCTGCAGGTCGCGGAAATGGCGATGTCCGATGATGAAAAACCCGTGAAGTATACGGCGGCGGCAACCGTGTTGCATCTCATGGATGTGCAGCCGGCGGGGCAGACCCCCAGGAAAAAGGGACGCGCCGTCCGGCGATAGATTGGCTCTCGGAATCCGGCTTCCGGTATCTAGTTTTAGGCTTACCGCTCTCGCTGGTGCCCTTGCGACGTGGGTTATGATGACAGGCCTCACTGCCGGGAGGGTTTCATGCTGGAGCTGGAGTCGGTCAGAATGGAATTCCCCGCCGATAGCAATATCATTGTCGGCCAGACACATTTCATCAAGTCGGTCGAGGATCTGTACGAAGCGGTGGTGAACGCCGTGCCTCAGGCCAAGTTCGGGCTGGCATTCAATGAAGCTTCGGGCCCGTGCCTGACTCGGGCGGACGGTAATGACGATGATCTGCAGAACGCTGCGGTCGCAATGCGCAGGCCTTGGCAGCGGGGCATGTTTTTGTTCTGATCGTTCGTAACGCTTATCCGATCAACCTGCTGAGGGCAGTACAGAACACTCCAGAGGTTTGTTCCATTTTTTGCGCAACCGCCAACCCCGTCGAGGTAGTGATTGCAAAGACCGATCAGGGGCATGGCGTGCTCGGTGTGATTGATGGCAGCCCGCCTAAAGGCGTGGAGGGATCGCGGGAGACGGCTGAGCGCAAAGAATTCCTTCGGAAGATCGGGTATAAGCGTTAAGCCTTCAAATTTGGTCACGCAGACAGACCAACCTTCGTCGCATCGACCAGCGCTCCACGCGGGTCTAGATCCGGACGGTCAGAAGAATGATTACACCTCAGTTCGGGCTGATCGCCGCAACGGTCGCCATCGCGGCTGTCGTACAGGGAACCATAGGCATTGGTTTCGCCCTTATTGTTGCGCCGGTTCTGGGTTTCTTAAGACCGGAACTACTTCCAGTATCACTGCTACTGCTGATGCTGCCGCTTAACCTATTCACCGTATTGCGGGAGCACCAGGCATTCGACTGGGGCGGCGCCGGTTGGATCACGCTGGGACGAGCATTCGGGACGTTAGCAGGCGCTGGAGTTCTCGCGGCTCTGTCGTCGCACGCCCTCAACCTGCTGATCGGCGCCGCAACCATTGCGGCCGCTGCGATGACCATGGTCGTACCAGCATTCTCGCCTAAACGCAGCGCGTTCGTGACCGTTGGGCTGCTCACCGGCATCAGCGAAACCGCAACCGGCATCGGTGGTCCACCTCTTGCCCTGGCATACCAGCACCATCGCCCGGAAGTCCTGCGATCGACCGTTGCCGGCTGTTTCTTGCTGGGAGAGTTGTTGTCTGTAGGGGTTCTGGGAGTAATAGGGCGAACAACCACACAGCAAGTGTTATCTGCTGCGCTCTTACTTCCCTTCCTCGCGGTCGGCGGTCTTGTGAGCTCATTTATTCGTCATAGCTTGAATGGCCGCCTCTTGCGTGGCTTCGTCCTCATCTTTGCGATTACGTCGGCGGTCGTGCTGATTCTCCGCGGCTGAACACTCCGCGTGCTCCTCTAACGATCGAACATGCAATCGCATAAATCCTGCATTTAGAATAGTTTCCAGGTTGCGGACCCGTCTCAGACGCCGACCTGCATCTTCTACCTCATTCAGCGCATCTATTTAATTAACCGACCGGTTAAATACAAAACAGGTGCCGGCTGAGAGTGAGGAAAGCTATGAAGAACGTTTTTCGAATTTTTGCTTCGCTTCTGATGGCAGGCGTACTAAGCGGGAGTCTGCTCGCGCAGACTACAAGCGCCGCTCGTTACGACAGCCAGATTGAACAGAAGATCACGCAGCAGATGCAGGAGAAGAAAGAGTTCCGCAACGTGCAATCCAAGGTTGAGGATGGCATTGTGACTCTGACCGGAACCGTCGATCTTTACCAGCAGAAGCTGGATGCGGGAAAAAGGGCGCGCAAAGTACAAAACGCACAAGGCGTACGCAACCTCATCGAGGTGGCTTCAACGTTGCCCGACCAGGAATTGCAGCAGAAGCTCTCGAAGAAGCTGGAATACGACCGCACGGGATATTACGACAGCGCTTTCAACTATTTGAATTTAGCGGTGCACAACGGCGTGGTGACGGTGGGCGGCGAGACCTACAGCGATGTGGGACGTGATTCAGCCCTGGCTGCGATTCAGCGGATGCCGGGGGTGAAGGACGTGATTGACGAGATCAAAGTCTCACCCGCTTCGATTTTCGATGATGATCTGCGGGTGCGCACGGCGCGGGTAATTTATCGCGACCCGGTACTGAGCCGGTACGCGATCGATCCGGCGCGGCCGATTCGCATCATCGTCGATAACGGGAACATTAGCCTGTACGGCACGGTGGAAAGCGTCATGGATAAGCAGATTGCCGGTATTCGCGCCAGCTCCGTACCGGGCGCGTTCAGCGTGCAAAACAAGCTGACCGTGGAAGGCCAGGTAAATACCGGAATGTAATTTGAGTCTCTCTCTCACAGGCACGGCGCCAGCCGTGCCTTTTTTTTACAAGCGATTGATCAGCGAGGCCACGTAGCCAGCGCCAAAGCCGTTGTCGATGTTCACTACGCTGACGTTGGAGGCGCAGGAGTTCATCATTCCCAGCAGAGCGGCAAGGCCCTTGAACGCGGCTCCGTAGCCGATGCTGGTCGGGACCGCGATGACGGGCACCCCTACCAGGCCACCCACCACACTGGGCAGAGCGCCTTCCATGCCGGCGCAGACGACAATGACCCGGGCCTGTGTCAGTGACTGGCGATTGGCGAGGAGACGGTGGATTCCCGCGACACCGACGTCGTATAGACGATCAACATTATTGCCCATGATCTCCGCCGTGACGGCTGCTTCTTCGGCGACAGGAACGTCGCTGGTCCCGGCAGAAACGACGGCGATTCTCCCCTTGCCGTAGTTCTTGGTTTGCCGTTGAAGAACGATGGCGCGGGCGGGCTCGCGAAACTGGGCGCGAGGAACTTTCTTCTTTACCGCTGCGAACTGGGCCCTCGTGGCGCGCGTCGCGAGAATGTTGCCGCGCTGCTTTTTTGCCAAACGGGTGAAGATCTGAGCTAGCTGTAATGAAGTTTTCCCTTCACCCATGATCACCTCAGGCATTCCTACCCTGAGCGTACGATGATGATCGACTTTGGCGAAGCCGAGGTCTTCAAAAGGCAAATGCCGCAGACGCTGCAAGGCTTCGTCGGGCGAGAGCTTACCACTGCGAATTTTCTCAAAGAGCTGGCGTAAAGATTCAGTATCCACCGGCGGCACTCGTTAGCGATTAGCGTTCTAGGTTAGCACTCGCAGGGTTCGAAAACTGTTTTCTCGCAGATCGGATTAGCTGCGCAGAATGAAAAAAGAGCAGGTGACTTTGGTCGTGCACCTTCGTGTGCCGGTTGTGCTTGACATTAACTTGCACCGGGAGAGAAACTTCGAACAATACCCAAAAATATTAGCGGCACTGCGCATGGACCATTATTCTATTTTCGATACTGGGTTGTCGGCAAAGGAAGCAGCAATGCCACTCTCCGCCCGGATGCCGCTGGCGGATGACGATTGCATACCAGAACTTCCGCCGGTAGACGCACTGGAATTGCGCTCGGAGCCCTGGCAGAGCGCCGAATTGGCGCCCTCCAGCCCCCGTGCAGCATGGCAACAGAGTGGCGGGTCGCTGGCCGAGA
>QIAS01000408.1:0-4844 GCA_003225615.1 Acidobacteriota bacterium
TTCAGGTAACGAAGGAAGTGCTCGTTCACAAAATAAAACCACGCAAAACCCCGGACGCCGCCTTGCGTCGGGTTCCGCAAGGCTGCCAAGACATGCCACGGAGCGGCGATCGCAAGGAAAATCAGGCTGCTGGAGATGAGCCTCAATTTCAAGAGATGGCGTAGATTTCTCGTGAGAATTAAATACCCGCCAATTACCACCGCCGGGAACACCAGCCCGATGAGCCCCTTCGTGAGAACATTGATAGCGCAACTCGCGGCAAAACCCCAGCATGTCATCCGCAACGGCGGATCTTGGTGCAGGGATTGCACGAAAAAATAGAAACTTAGAGTCAGCCAAAGTCCTACCAGCAGATCAGGAATCAGGAAACGCGTGAACAGGTACGGCCCGACCGCAGTTCCGAGCACCAGAGCCGAATAAAGGCCCGCAGTTTCCCCGTACGCCTCTAACCCCAGCCCGTACGTCGCCAGAAGTAACGCCAGAACACCCAGCATCAGTGGCAGACGTGTACTCCAGTCCTCGATTCCAAACAGGTTGTAGCTCGCGGCCACGCTCCAGTACATAAGCGGAGCTTTTTCCAGATAACGCAATCCATTGGCATGCAGGGTTACCCAATCGTGACGTAAAACCATTTCACGGGCCGCCTCTGCATGAACGCTGTCAGCATCGTCGAGTAAAGCCGGTGTGAACATTCCCGCGACATAAATTGCCAGCCACAAGAGCGTGATGATCAAGAGCGAGCTGATCCTGCGCAAATGCAAGTTTCTGGAAGGGGTGCTGCCGGGAACATGGAGGACGGGTTGTTGCTCCCAGTGCGCTACAGAAGGGTTCATGCTGAAGCCCGCAAACGCTTCATTATACGGGACGCGTTTCAAGGCTGGGACGGTGAGCTTAGGACGAAGCGATCTCCACTGGGTCTGCCTGAAGAACGGCTCTGATCTTTTGCCCCAACGCTTTCAGCGTGAAGGGCTTCTGCAGGAATTTTGCTGAAGACTCAAGCACCCCGTGTTGAAGGATCGTCTTTTCAGCGTACCCGGAAACAAACATGACTCTCATCGAGGGGCGTTCGAGGGTGAGTTGTTGCGCCAGTTGAGACCCGCTCATATGCGGCATCACTACATCCGTGATCATCAGGTGTATGGGGCCGGAGTAGCTGCGAGCGACCTCAATCCCATGCTGGCCGTCTTTGGCCTCGAGCACTTTGTATCCGCACAGTGTCAGGAACTCACAAGCCGCCCGTCGTACTGCTTCTTCGTCTTCCACCAGCAGTACCGTTTCCCAACCTTGAACGGAAATTTCCGGAAAGTGCCGGGCGACCGCCCTGTCCATCGCATGCCCCACTTGCGGCAAATAGATTTTGAAAGTGGTTCCCAGCCCCGGTTCACTGTAGACCCAGATGAAACCGCCGTTCTGTTTTACGATGCCGTAAACCGTGGCGAGCCCCAGTCCGGTGCCCTTTCCTTTTTCTTTGGTGGTAAAGAAGGGTTCGAAGATGTGGGCCAGATGCTCGGGCTGAATACCGCGTCCGGAGTCGCTGACGGCGAGCAAAACGTAGTCGCCCGGAGGAACAATGGAATGCTCTTGTACGTAAGCTTCATCGAGATTTACATTGCTGGTTTCAATTGTAAGCTTGCCGCCATTTGGCATGGCATCCCGCGCGTTGGTGGCGAGGTTCATGACTACCTGCTCGACCTGCACCGGGTCAGCTTTCACCCTTCCCAGCTTTTCTCCGGGAAGAACGGTCAACTGGATGTCCTCCCCAATCACGCGGCCCAGGATTTTGGCAATATCTGCGATGACATGGTTCAGGTCCAAGATTTGCAGATCCTGCATTTGTTTCCTGCTGAACGCCAGCAATTGCCGGGTGAGGTCCGCCGCGCGGCGCGCCTCGTCAATGATTTCTTTTACGTTATGGTGAAGGTGATGATCCGGCCCGATGGCATTAAGCATCAACTCCGCGTAACTGCTGATGACCATTAGCAGATTGTTGAAGTCGTGCGCGACGCCTCCCGCGAGTTGCCCGACCGCATCCATCTTTTGCGCCTGCCGCAGCTGCGCTTCCAGCTTGTAGCGCTCGGTGATATCGCGGTCAGTGGAGATGAAATGGGTTATCGCTCCATGCGCATCTCGCACCGGGCTTATCGTCTTCTCCAGATAAAACAGCTCTCCGTTTTTCTTCCGGTTTACCAAAGTGCCCCGGAAAACCTTGCCAGAAAGAATTGTCGTCCAGAGATCCTGGTAAAGTGCTTTGCTTTGTTGTCCTGACTTCAAGATTCGGGGATTCTGTCCCACGGCTTCCTGCCGCGTGTAACCGGTCAGCTTCTCGAATGCAGGATTCACATACTCGATTACGCCATTGCGGTCGGTAATGATCACGAGATCTGCCGACTGCTCGACCGCGCGGGAAAGCTTGCGCAACATCTTTTCCGCATCCTGCCGCTGCCCCTCCTTGCAATGGAGGTTCACTGCGCATCGCATGGGGCGAGCCAGGGAGGCTTCATTGAGTCCAGACTTGGGCACAAAGTCGCAGGCCCCGGCCTGAATGAGCTTCGCGACCGTAGTCTCGTCTGCATCTTCGGCTAGAACCATCAGAGGCGCTACGATGTCTCGGCAGCGCATCTCCTGCATCAAACGCAGCGCTGTTTTCCCTTCGGCATCGTATTCGACCAGCACCAAATCGTAGCTCTTCCGTGCAACGTAAGCCAACGCTTCGTCGAAGGAGGCTGCATGCTCCAGCTGCGCTTGGGCGGCGCCCTGCGTTCTGCTCAGCAGATCGCGAATGATAAAAAAGTCTTCTTCCCGATCACCCACTAGCAAAATATCGAGCGGAGAGTTCGGCTCCGCGCATTTAGTCGGCTCATCCATGAGCAACTCCAGCTACCTGCTACATCGGAAGCGGAGAGCCCGGACTTGCGCGGCAACCTGCTGATTACCAAAATAATCATCACCGCTTCCCAAAAAGAAATGCAGTTTGATTCGGGAGCGGATAGAAGAACACAATCACTCCAAACCGCACTCTCAGTGTGAGTTATTTGAAGGCTGAGGTGGGGAGCACAGGCCGTGCCGGACAAAATACGTGCTCCTGACGGCAGACGTGACTGGAGTAACGCTGGGGTTAGCATTTATGGCTAATCCCTTTGGTGCGGCACACCGATGGACGTAGTGTGGCCAGCCTGCTGATCTCTTCCCAGAGCCGTGCAATGGTTCTGGCGTCCTTCCTCCTGTCCAGCGCGTTGTCTCGGGGCGGCTCTGCGGCCCCGGATGCCACTTATCGCAGTACGGTCGAGGAAGTGCGCCTCACGTTTGTCGCCACGGACGAACATAACCGTATCTTCGCCGCTCTGAAAGCGGGAGATTTCGCCGTGATTGATGATGAGCTCGTTATTCGAAATTTCCGCAGTTTCACCCGTTTGGACGAAAGCAAGCTGGACATCACCGTCCTCGTGGACTCCAGTGAATCGGTCGTGCCCCGCTTCAGACAAGAGATTAGCGATGTGCTGCGGCTCATTTCGGAAAGCAAATCTATAGCGGAGGACAATGTCTCCGTACTATCGTTTGGCGGGACGCGGTCCACGATCATTTGCGCCGCAAACTGCCGCCAGTTTTCGCCGGCAGAACAACTGTTCGCGCTGTCTCCCCAAGGAGTCTCCCCAAGGAGCGACTCCCTTGTTCGATGCGGTTGTATTCGCCGCGAAGCAGGTTTCAGAACGTCGTGACCCGCTGGTCAGGCCCGTAATTATCCTCTTTTCCGACGGCGCGGACACGGTCAGCAGGAATTCCGCCGCGGCCGCCGTGCAGGCAGCGATAGAAAGTAATGCCCAGATCTACGCTGTGGATCTGAATAAGCCGGGGTTTCTTTCCAAAGGAAGTTCGACCCTGCAGGGCATGGCGGATGCCACCGGCGGACGCTATTTCACCATCGGGGAAGGTGCGGTCAAACTTTTGGGCGACTTGCTGGAAGATCTGCACGCAGCCTACGTGGTCACCTATCAACTACCCAGTCGGGACATCGGCTTCCACCCCGTTCGTATCTTGCCGACTCGCAATTTGAATTTACGTTTCCGTTGCCGGCACGGTTATTACCAACGCATGGTTAATTAATCGAGGGATCATGAAGCACATTTTGTGTTTGATTCTGCTGTTCTGCACTTCACCGGTTCTGGTTACAGGCCAGACCTCCATCTATCAACACGGGACCGTCGTAAGGATGCACATGGGCGAGTGCATGTCCCAGCACGGAATCCGGGCCGCACTTTCCGGCAACCCGTCACCGCAGAGTACTGAACTCTGCCCGGAATACACGTTGATTACGGACAAAGTCGTCTATCTAATCGTGGGCAAAATGTCCAATCAGTTGATACCGCTCGCCGAAATCATCGATTTCCGTCTTAACAAGAATGAACTCGCGGTGCGCGTCGACGATGCCAAACAAGAGACGCGCTTTCTGATTAAAGAGATGGCTCTCCGCTCGGAATGGGAAAGCAACCGCCAGCATGCCCTGGATGCCCGGAGCGCTCGGGTCCGCGCTCATCCTGATGCCCCCATCGCTCTGAACGGCGTTCAATAAGGGGTCCAACCCTCGGCAAGGCCGGAATCAGCGCACTCTATGCGATCACATTGTGGCTGGCTTCTCGGTCTTTGTCCCGGGAGCCATGTTGCTGTGGGCTTTTGCTTGTGCAATAAGTTTTTCGACTTTGGCGCGATCAGGATAATTCGGCGCAACTTTCAGCAGCTGTTCCCAACTGGCTAGCGCCGCTTTAACGTCGCCTTTGCCCTGCCATTGCACCATTCCCATATTGAAGATGGTTTGAGCGTGTTTGGCATCGTACTTGAGCACGGTATGA